>JBFMBH010000094.1 GCA_040755095.1 Thermodesulfobacteriota bacterium | reverse complement strand
CGGAAGGCCGCCTTGGCGGCCTGGAGAACAGGCGCTGGAGCGACCAGCTCAGCTCGCCCCGTTCAGGGCGCGCCGAAGGCGTGCCCTGAACATGTATTAGACGGCCAGCTGTCTTTCGCGCTGGGGCCTCATGTCGATTATCTGATGTTAAATCCGACTGTTACGCCGTGACCACCCGGGGGTGCCAGAAAAACTCTCCGTGATATCAGCCAGTTGCCCATGGACCTCCGTTTGTGATATGATCTATCTGTCTATCACAGGGCGTCGCCATCCCAGAAAAACTTTGGAATACCGCGTGGATATGTCTTCCAAACCGCCTCAGGCAGTTGACGCACAGCAACAGTTCTGGGAGGCCCTCCGGGCCTGCGTGGAGGAGAACCGGGTGCCGCCCAACCGGTCCGACTTCTACCTGAAGTGGGTCAAGACGTTCATCGAATTCCTGCCCGGAAAGAAGCTCCTTGATCGATCCGGGCAGGATGTGGAGTCCTTCCTGACCCACCTGGGAACCCAGGACGGCATTGCCGATTGGCAGGTGCGCCAAGCCCGCCATGCCCTGAGCATCCTCTACGAAGCCTTCCTGCCGAGCTTCGCCCCCGGAGCGAAATCCCGGGATCGGGAGCCAGTGCCGTCTGCCCACCGCCGACCGCCTGCTGCCTCTTCGGCCCGACAGGAGAAGGCCCTGCCCTTTCGGGACAGCGTCCTGCCTGGCGAGGTGGAGCGCCGGTTCCTGCCGCTCCTGACGTCTGTCCGGACCAGATTGCGCACCAAGCACCTGGCGTACCGGACCGAAACCGCGTACCTGGACTGGATCAGACGATTCATCGCCTTCCATGGCTACGCTGACCCCACGACCATGGACGGGGCCACCGCGGTGCGAGGGTTTCTGGAATACCTGGCGGTGGAGCGGCAGGTGGCGGCGAGCACCCAGAACCAGGCCCTGAACGCCCTGGTCTTCCTCTTCGACCAGGCCCTGGAACAGCCCCTGGGGAAGATGGAGGCCTTTGCCCGCGCCAAGAAGCCGCGCCGGCTGCCAGAGGTGCTGACCCGAGCCGAGGTGCGTGCTCTCCTGGCGGAGATGGAAGCCAATGACGGCCTGGCCGGCCTGATCGCTGGCGTTCTTTACGGCGGCGGGCTGCGGCTGCTGGAGGGGCTGCGGCTGCGGGTGAAGGATCTGGACTTCGAACGGCGGGTGATCACGGTGCGGGACGGCAAGGGCGGCAAGGATCGAGTGACCACGTTGCCGGAGCGCTTCGCCCCGGCTCTGCGCGAGCACCTGGGGCGGCGGCGGGCGATCTTCGACCAGGATCTGGCCAGCGGCTCGGCCGGCGTCTATATCTGGCCGGCCCTGGACCGCAAGTACCCGAACGCGAGCCGGTCCTGGGGCTGGCAGTATGTGTTCCCGGCGTCGAAGCTGTCGGTGGATCCGCGGTCCGGGGCAGTGCGGCGGCACCATCTCCATGAGAGCGTGGTGCAAAAGGCGGTGACGGCGGCGGCCGCTCGAGTGGGTCTGTGCAAGCGGGTCAGCTGCCATACCCTGCGCCACTCCTTCGCCACCCACCTGCTGGAGGCGGGCTACGACATCCGTACCGTGCAGGAGCTGCTTGGTCATAGCGATGTGGCCACCACCATGATCTACACCCATGTCCTCAATCGGCCGGGGATCTCGGTCAAGAGCCCAGCTGATCTCCTCAAGGAGGAGTGAGGGACAGCCAGGACAGAAATAGTCGCCTGCGGCTGGTGGTGTCAAGAGAATTCTTCCCCCGAAACGGTACCCCGGCTGTCAGGCGCCAGTCTGACAGCCAGCTGCGGTGACGTCCCGTCCCCAGGAGCCCACAATCCCCATGCCCCCTACTCCCACCCCCCTGCCCCTCCTTCCCGTGGTCCTGCCCGTGCACCTGGAGGCCGACCTGCCCCGCAGCCAGTGGCTGGCCCGCCAGCGGGCTGCGGCCCGGATCGCCCTCGACCGGGCGGCTGGCCCGCTTCGGCATCACGCTGCCGGCGGCGCTGCCCCGGGGACGAGCGGGGGGCGCCGCAGCTTCTGGCTGGCATCGGCTGGTCGGTGTCTCACAAGCCCACGGTCTGCGCCGCGGTGGTGGGCTGGGGGGCCATGGGCATCGACATCGAGGAGGTCCGGCCCCGGCAGCCGGATCTCGAGGACCGGGTGGGGACAACGGCCGAGTGGGCCATTCTGGGCGGCCGGGGACTGGCCCCCCCTTCCGTCTCTGGACCGCCAAGGAGGCGGTGCTCAAAGCCGCCGGCCTCGGCATCAGCGGGCTGGACCGCTGCCGGATCACCGGCCGGCCCGGCGAGCGGGAACTGTCCCTGGTGCTGGACGGCCGGCTTTTTCTGGTCGAGCTTTGTGGGACAGGATCCTGGCAGGCAGCCCTGGTCAAGGAGCCTGGTCAGGAGATCTGGTGGGAGGTCGGGGAAGAGGAGGACGTGGTGCCGGCGGCGCCGGCGCTTCGCCATCCTGGCCCTCAAGCCGGTGAGCGTGCCAGGTCCCCCCAGAAGGCCCTGGGGTAATGGGCCAGGATGCCGGCATCTTTGGTGATGAGGACCGCCTCCCGCGCAGCGGCGGTGGCAACGATCAGGCGGTCGAAGGGGTCCCGGGTCCAGGTCTGGGGCAGGGCCTCGGTGATGACCCGCAGCAGGGGGAGGTCGCAGAGGCTCAGCCCGATGGTGCAAGCCAGGCTTTCGTAGACAATCCCCGGCTCCACGGCCAGCCTTTCGATTTCATAGAGATACTGCAGCTCAAGGAGAACCAGGGGCGAAATGAGCAGATCGTTCGCCTCGATCTGAGCGCAGACGCCCGGTGGCAAGCGCTCCACCTCGCCGGCATAGGCCCAGACCACCACGTGGGTGTCAAGGTAGATCATGCTCCCACTCCCCGCTCCAATCCAGATGGACGATGGCTTCCGGGTCGCCTCGCAGGCAGTCGTGCTTCACCAGTCGAGCGATCTTGGACGGCGCAGCAACCGGGATCACCCGGAGGAGTCGGCCCCTTCTCTCGATCTCCAGCGGCTGGCCGGTCTCCAGAACCTGGTCCAACAGCCGGTAGATGTTCTCCCGCAGGGTGGAGGCGTTCACGGGCATGGCGATGCTCCTGGGCTGGAGGATATCGTACGTCGATTATGGTCAATATCGTACGATTTGAGCCGGCCACTGTCAAGGAGCCAACAGCGCCTGCCCCGGGATGGCCACTGCTGCCAGCCGGGCCGCTGCGCTGTGGCCACCACCATGATCCACATTCATGTCCTCCATCGCCCGGGATCTCGGTGAAGAGCCCAGCTGATATCCTGGCCGGCAGGGAGCGGGTTCGCAGAGAAGTATAGCCCGCGGTTGACAGCCGATGCGCTTCCGGCCAGGGCCTGTGCGCTCATCGCGGTATGGGTTGGGTGCTGGTCCTGGTCTGCCGCGGCCAGGCCGAAGGGACTGATTTTGGCGGCCGGCGGTCTCGTGCCGCCGCCAGCGCTTGCCGCCGAGCCGGCGCGACAGCCAGGGTGGTGGGCCGAGATGGAGATGGTAGAATGGGCGGCGGCCGGCAGGGTATCTCTTTCCTCCCCGGGACCGGGCCCGGGGCACCAATCCATGGGCATCCTCTCCGGCGGCGCCAAGTCAACAGTCTCTTTCCGGGTGGATCCGTATGCCCGCACATCAGGATGCCTTGGCTGGCCGGGGTGGGGAGACGCCCCCTCCAGCCCTCCTCCCCGTGGTCCTGCCCGTGCACCTGGGGGAAGACCTGCCCCGCAGCCAGTGGCTGGCCAGCCAGCGGGCTGCGGCCCGGGCCGCCCTCGACCGGGCAGCAGCCCGCTTCGGCATCTCCCTGCCGGCGGACCTGCCCAGGGACGAGCGGGGGGCGCCGCTGCTCCTGGCCGGGATCGGCTGGTCGGTGTCCCACAAGCCGTCGGTCTGCGCCGCGGTGGTGGGCTGGGGGGCCATGGGCATTGATATCGAGGAGATCCGGCCCCGGCAGCCGGATCTCGTGGGTCGGGTGGGGACGGCCGCGGAATGGGCAATCCTGGGCGGGCGGGGGCCAGCCGAGCTTTTTCGGCTCTGGACCGCCAAGGAGGCGGTGCTCAAAGCCGCTGGCATCGGCATTGCCGGCCTCGATCGCTGCCGGATCACCGGCCGGCCCGGCGAGGGGGAGCTGGCCCTGGTGCTGGACGGCCGGGCCTTTCTGGTGGCGCTATACGGCACCGCCGCCTGGCAGGCCGCGGTGGTCAAGGCGCCTGGGCAGGCGGTTTCCTGGGAGAAGGGCGAGGGACAGGATGGCAGCGGCAGGTGACACTCCGGAGGCCCCGGGCCGGGGGCGGCAGCAGCACAGGCTGGTAGGCCGCGATCACCAGTCCTCGTCCCCGTACTGGGGCGGCGCCTCGCCAACAACCTCGAGGATCCTGGCTACCTTCCCCTCTTCCGGCTGGGCCTCCCGGACCGCGAGCACCGTCAACCGGTGCAGCAGCTCATCGCCGTAATCGAACCGGTACCAGAACGACCTGCCCGTCTCCAGGCCCAGATCCCGCAGCTCGGTGGCGGCGGCCGCCTGGGCCACCGGAGCGCGTCCCCAGGGCGGGGGGGAGAGCGCCTCACCCCGCGGGGTGCCGGCGTATTCCTGGCGGCGGTCGTGGAAATCGTCGCTGAGGTGGAACGAATAGAGATGATCGTTGTCCCAGCGGAAGGCCTGCTGGATGACGCCGTGGAGGTCGTGCAAGGTCGAGGTATACAGGATCTCGACCACCCGCGACACCTCTTCCGGGATGGTCGTGCAGCCCATGTCGGTCAGCTGCACCTTGAGCCGCAGCACCTGGGCGGGCTGATTGACGAGTCGGCGGATGGTGGCGGGGTCGCTGGACATGGCCAGGGCCCGGCGCAGCTCGGCGTCGCGCTGCGGATCGAGGCGGCAGCATTTCTTGTATTTCTTGCCACTGCCGCACGGGCAGCTCACATTGCGGGGGATGTTGGCCATGAGAAGGTCCCTCTGATAGGCGGCCGGGGGCCGCGATTGGCTGGCCGCGCACGAAGGTCATCGGCCGTCTCGGCGCCCGGCCCACGTCGGGCTCCCGTGGACGCGACCCAGGAGGCGAGACCCCGCCTGCCCTTCACGCGGCGGCCGCTTCCCGCAACACCTTGATCGCCCACTGGTTCAGACTTTGTCCGGCGGCCCTGGCGGCGACGAGGAGGGCGCCCTGGGTTTCCGGGCGCCAGGCGGAGCATGACGCGGCCACTGTGATGCTTGAGGGGATCAAGGCCGCGCTCTCGGCAAAAGTCCATGCATACTTGCAGGGACAGCTCTCCCTCGCGCTGCAACCCCTCCACGTCCTTGGCGTAAAAATCCGCGCCCCCTTAAGGCCGATGACCTCGCCGCGAAACATACCGATCTCGACGTCGCAGGTAATCACGGCCTGGTGGCCGCCGACGGTCATGACATTCATCATGGCGTCACCCCGCTCGAGGGTCGCAGATGCTGCCCCTTCATGGTCGCAATGGTAGCGTTGGCTGCTGCTCCCCGCCAGCAAAATGTGCTGCCAGGCCGAGTGCCCTTGAGGAGCCGGGCGGCCACCGATTGCCGGGCCGCACCGGCTCCCGGTCGTCGCCGGCAACTGGAGATTCGACAAGGCGGACGCAAGGCTGGATCCATTGATCGTGCAAGCGGGCGCACAGGGGGCGCGCATGCGTCTCCCCTACGGGAGGATCCATCTTGCCAGCGTCGCCCCCCGGACGTGGGGGCGGGCAACGCCGGTGGCCGGCACTGTTCCCCGCGGCAGCCAGACCTGCCGCGGCAGGGGCGACGCTTGCGTCGCCTTGCGGGCGGTCCCTTGCCCAGCCCGTTCGAGCCTGGCGCCCACGTTGTCGAAGCCCAATGGACAGGGGCCTGTTTATCGAATATCCGGGCCGGCAATTTGGCGCTGGCTGGAAACCCGACTATACTGGATTGTGCTCCTGGGGATTGCGTCCTGGCAGGCGCTGCGGGAGCAGGAGCCTCTTTTTTGAGGGGCTTCTCTTGCCCGGGGGCGGGCGCGATGGCTTTGGGGAGGACGCCATGAAGGAGGTCCTGACCACCTGCTGCTTCTGCGGCTGCGGCTGCGGACTCTATCTGTCGGTGCGGGACGGCCGGGTGGTGGGGGCGATGCCCAGCCGCAACCATCCGGTCTCCCGCAGCAATCTGTGCTCCAAGGGCTGGCATGCCCACCAGTTCATCCACCACCCCGGCCGGCTGACCACCCCCCTGGTGCGCAAAGACGGAGAGCTGGTGCCGGCCTCCTGGGACGAGGCCCTGGAGCGGACCGCCGGCGCCCTCGCGCGCATCCGCGCCGAGCGGGGGCCAGAGGCCCTGGGGGTGATGGCCTCCGCCAAGTGCACCAACGAGGAGAACTTCCTCCTCCAGAAGCTGGCCCGCCTGGTGCTGGGCACCGACAACATCGACCACTGCGCCCGGCTCTGACACGCGCCGTCGGTGGCCGGGCTGGCCACCACCTTCGGCTCCGGCGCCATGACCAACTCCATCGAGGAGATCGCCGGCTCGGACGTCATCCTGGTGGTGGGCTCCAACACCACCGAGGCCCATCCCCAGGTGGCCCGCCGGATCTTCGAGGCCGTCGACCGGGGGGCGCGGCTCATCGTGGTCGATCCCCGGCGCACCGCCCTGGCGGAGGCGGCGCACATCCATCTGCCGCTCCGGCCCGGCACCGATGTGCCCCTGGTGAACGCCATGATGCGCATCATCCTGGATGCCAATCTGGTGGATGATGCCTTCGTCGAGATGCGCACCGAGGGCTTCGGCCGGCTGCGGGACATGCTCTTCCGCCTGGATCTCGCGGCCACCGTGCAGCTCACCGGGGTCTCGGCCGAGCTGCTGGCCCTGGCGGCGGAGGCGTACGCCAGCGCCGCCAAGGCCACCATCTGCTACTGCATGGGCATCACCCAGCACGTGGCCGGCACCGACAATGTCCAGGCCCTGGCCAACCTGGCGATGATGACCGGCCATGTCGAGCAGGAGCTCACCGGCGTTGATCCCTTGCGGGGCCAGAACAACGTCCAGGGCTCCTGCGACATGGGGGCCCTGCCCGGGGTCCTGCCCGGCTACCAGCGCCTCCTGGATCCGGCCGCCCGGGCCCGCTTCGAAGAGGCCTGGGCCGGGCCGCTGCCGGCGCGGCCCGGCCGCACCCTGGTGGAGATGACCCACGGCGGGCCGGACGGGCCCATCCGGGGCATGCTCATCATGGCGGAGAACCCGATCCTGTCCGATCCGGAGGCGGACCGGGTGGCCGCCACCCTGGCCGGCCTCGACTTCCTGGCGGTGTCGGAGATCTTCCTGTCGGAAACCGCCCGCCTGGCCCATGTGGTCTTCCCGGCCGCCACCTTTGCCGAGAAGACCGGCACCTTCACCAGCTCCGAGCGCCGGGTGCAGCTGGTGCGGGCGGCCATCCCGCCCCTGGCCGGCTGTCGCAGCGACTTCGAGATCATCCTCGCCCTGGCCGAGCGCCTGGGCCGGCCCCTGGACTGCGACTCGCCGGCGGAGGTCATGGAGGAGATCGCCCTTCTGGTGCCGGCCTACGGCGGCATCTTCCACGACCGGCTGGCGGCCGGCTGGGGCCTGCAGTGGCCCTGTCCCAACCGGCAGCATGCGGGCACCGGCTTTCTGCACAAGTATTCCTTTGCCCGGGGCAAGGGCCTGTTTGTGCCCACGGACTTTCGGCCAGCGGCCGAGATCCCGGATGCGGACTATCCTCTGGCCCTCATCACCGGCAGCGTCTATCACCATCACCGCACCGGCACCATGACCCGGCTGGCCTCCAGCCTGGCCCGGGAGTGCCCGACAGCCCAGGTGGAGGTCAACCCGGCCGACGCCCGTCCCCTGGGCCTGCGGAACGGCGAGCCGGTGCGGCTGGTCTCCCGCCGCGGCGCGGTGGCCCTGGAGGCGCTCCTGACCGAGCGGGTGCCGGCGGGCTCGGTCTTCGCCTCCTTCCACGCGGCCGACTCGCCGGTGAACCGGCTCACCACCGGCGCCCTGGACCCGGTGGCCAAGTGCCCGGAGCTGAAATTCTCCGCCGTGCGCCTGGAGAAGATCCCATGAGCCCCGAGCGACGCATTCTGGCCAAGGAGCATCTGGCGCCCTTCCTGCGCAAGCTGGCCAAGGGCCACCGCCTGGTGGCGCCGGTGGCCATGCCGCCCGGCGACACCCGTCTCGCGGTGGTGGAGGACCTGGACCGGACGCCGCTGGATCTCGAGCACCCGAGCCAGATCTCCGCCAAGCCCTTCCTCTTTCCCCAGGAGGAGGTGCTGTTCACCTACCAGGGCGGACCGGCCACCGGCGGCGGCCTCTTTGTCCCGGTCTACCACAGCATCCCGACGGTCTATTTCGCCTTGCGCTCCTGCGATGTGTCGGCCCTCCTCTACCAGGATGTGGTCTTCCTGCACAGGGCCAAGGACCCGTACTATGCCCGCCGCCGCCACAACGCGGTGCTCATCAGCCTGGCCTGCAACACGCCCTTTCCCCACTGCTTCTGCAACGCCACCCGGAGCGGCCCCTTCCTGGAGCATGGCTTCGATCTGCAGCTCACCGATCTCGGCGACCGCTTCTATGTGGAGAGCGGCCGCCGCCGGGGCGAGGAGATCCTGGCCCGCTGGCCCCAGTTCTTCCGGCCGGCCGGGCCCGAGGAGGCCCGGGCCCAGTACCAGCTGAGCCTGGAGGCCCGGGGGGCCTTCCCCCGCCCGGTGCCGGTGTTGACGGCCTGCCAGCGGCTGGCCCGGGGCGAGGTGCCGGAGGAGGTCTGGCTGGCCCTGTCGGCCCGCTGCCAGGACTGCGGTGGCTGCGCCTACCTCTGCCCCACCTGCACCTGCTTCACCATCACCGACCACCAGACGAGCGCCACCGGCGGCGAGCGACGCCGGGCCTGGGATGCCTGCACCTTTGCCGGCTTCACCCGCATGGCCGGTGGCCACAACCCGGTGGACCGCCGGCGGCACGGCATCCGGGAGCGGTTCTCCCACAAGCTGCTCCACGACTTCCGGCAGCATGGCCGGCCGTCGTGCGTCGGCTGCGGCCGCTGCGTCGGCATCTGCTTCGGCGGCGTCGACATCGTCCGCTTCATCGATCTGGCTTGCGGCCTGGACGCCCGCTGGGCCCGCCTGGGCTAGACCGCCCCCACCGCTTTGTCGAGGAAGGCCATGCCGGATAGCGCCAAGAACGACAACATCTACCAGCCCCGGCCAGCGCGGATTGACCGGGTGATCCGGGAAAGCTCCCAGATCAAGACCTTCGTGGTCCGCTTCGCCGAGCCCGCCGTCCAGGAGGCCTTCACCTACCGGCCCGGCCAGTTCCTTATGGTGTCGGTGCCGGGCTGCGGCGAGGCGCCCATCTCCATCGCCTCCTCCCCGACGCGGCCGGAGGAGATCCATCTGGCCATCCGCCGGGCCGGCCAGCTGACCGCCGCCCTCCACCTCCTGGGGCCGGGCGCCGCCATCGGCCTGCGCGGCCCCTACGGCCGCCCCTTCCCGGTGGAGGATCTGGCCGGCCGGCCCCTGCTCTTCGTGGCCGGCGGCATCGGTCTGGCCCCCTTGCGCTCGGTGATCCTCTACACCCTGGACCAGGGCAAGGCCTACGGGCCCCGCACCATCCTCTACGGCAGCCGCCTGCCCTCGGACATCGCCTTCCGCCAGGATCTGGCGGCCTGGCAGGAGGATGCGGCCACCACCTGCCTGGTCACCGTCGACCAGGCCGAGGCGGGCTGGGACGGCCCGGTGGGGGTGGTCACCACCCTCTTCGACCGGATCAGCATCGACCCGGAAGCCACGGTGGCCCTGGTCTGCGGGCCGCCCCTCATGATCCGGTTCGTCCTGGCGGAGCTTGCCCGGCGGGGCCTGCCTGCCGAGCGCATCTACACCACCCTGGAGCGCCACATGAAGTGCGGGGTCGGGGTCTGCCGCCACTGCCACCTGGACGGCCGCCTGGTGTGCGCCGATGGCCCGGTCTTCTCCCTGGCCGAGCTGGCGGACCTGACCACCTTCTGAGGGGGGCCGCGGGCCGCCAAATCGCAGGTCTCATAGGTCCCATAGTCCTCTAGGTCCTATAAATCCCATAGGTCCCATGCCTGGCCCGGCACCACCGGCCTGTCAGGCGGGGCCCCGTCCTGCAAGCCGCTTGCGGGGCGCGGCAAACCCCGCTAGACTGACCGGTCTTGGCTGCGGTTGCAGGCCCCCTGCCCTCTTGCGGTCCGCGGCGATTCCTCTCCTGTCCACAGGCACATGCCATGCTCCTGGTCGGCGTTCTTTCCGATACCCATCTGTACCGGGCCGAGCCCTGGCTCTGCCAGACGGTGGCGCGGGTTTTTGCCGGGGCGCCGGTGATCCTGCACGCCGGTGATCTGACCGAGGCGGCGGTGCTGGATGCCTTTGCCGGCAAGACCGTCCATGCCGTCTGCGGCAACATGTGCTCCCTGGCCTGCCGCAGCGGGCTGCCCCTTCTGCGGGTGGTGGAGCTGGCCGGCTTTCGCATCGGCCTCGCCCATGGCGCCGGCCTGGGACCGGACCTGGAGCGGGAGCTGGCCCGGCTCTTCCCGGACGACCTCGACTGCATCGTCTACGGCCATACCCATCAGGCGGTCTGCCACCGGCGGGACGGTATCCTGTTCCTGAACCCCGGCACCTTCCGGGCGGGCGGCCGGGGCTCCTATGGCCTCCTTGGTCTGGGGGAGACGATAACCGGCGAGATCCACCCTCTGGAGAGGGCGCCGTGAAGAGCCTGTGGACCCCGTGGCGGATGGCCTATGTGGGAGCGCCGCGGGTGGAAGGCCGCTGCCCGTTCTGCCCGCCGCCCGCCGCGGCGGACCACAGGGCGGCCCTGCTCCTTATGGCGGACGGGGTGACCGCGGTCTTTCTCAACCGCTTCCCCTATGCCAACGGCCATCTTCTGGTGGCGCCCTGCCGCCATGTGGCGGATCTGGCCGAGCTGTCCCCGGCGGAGCTGGCTGCCCTGGGCAACCGCCTCCAGGACAGTGTCGCCATCCTGCGCCGGCATCTGGCCCCCCAGGGCTTCAACCTCGGCCTCAACCTGGGGCCGGTGGCCGGGGCCGGCCGGGCCGACCATCTCCACGTCCATGTCGTGCCCCGCTGGGACGGCGACCACAACTTCATGACCGTTCTGGCCGAGGTGCGGACCATTCCGGAGCATATCGACGCCACCTATGACCGACTCCGCCCCGACTTCGCGCGCCTTGTTGACCCCGGGACCTGACGGGCCGGGGCAGCCCGGGCCGGCGCCCACCCCGGCGGCGGCCGCCCTGGCCGAGGCCCGGGTCACGCCCATGCTCCAGCAGTACCTGGCCATCAAGGCCCAGTATCCGGACACCATTCTCTTCTACCGGATGGGCGACTTCTTCGAGATGTTCTTCGAGGATGCCGAGACCGCGGCCCAGGTGCTGGGCATCACGCTGACCTCCCGCAGCGGCAAGGACGCCGAGGTGCGGATTCCCATGGCCGGGGTGCCCTGCCATTCCGCGTCCTCCTACCTGGCGAAGCTGGTAGGCGCCGGCTTCCGGGTGGCGATCTGCGAGCAGACCGAGGACCCGGCCCTGGCCAGGGGCCTGGTGCGGCGGGAGGTGGTGCGGGTGGTCACCCCCGGCCTCGCCACCGAGGAGGGGATCCTCGACGCCCGCCAGAACCGCTACCTGGCGGCGCTGGCCCTGGTGGAGCGGCGCTGGGGGCTGGCCCTGGCGGATCTGTCCACCGGCGAGTTTGCGGTGGCCGAGCCGGCGGGCGAGGCGGAGCTGGTGGACGAGCTTATGCGCCTGGCGCCGGCGGAGCTCCTGCTGCCGGACCCCCTGCCCGCGGGCATGCAGGCCCTGGCCGGCACGGTGGCCGCCCTCCTGCCCCGGCTGTGCCGCACCGGCCGGCCCGAGGCGGCCTTTGACCCGGCGGCCAGCCGGGAGGCCCTGCTGGCCCATTTCCGGGTGGCGAGCCTGGCGGGCTTCGGCTGCGAGCACCTGCGGGCCGGGCTGACCGCGGCGGGCGCCCTGCTGGGCTATCTGCAGGAGACCCAGAAGGCGAGCCTCGATCATCTGGAGCGGCTGGCGATCCTGGAGCGGGACGATGTGCTGATCGTGGACGAGTCCTCCCGCCGCAACCTGGAGCTGGTGCAGACCGTGGTGGGCGGCAAGAGGGAGGGCTCGCTCCTGGAGGCCCTGGATGGCACCGCCACCCCCATGGGGGCGCGGCTCCTCCGGCGCTGGCTCCTGGCCCCCTTGCGCCAGCCGCAAGCCATCGAGCGCCGGCTTTCGGCGGTCGCCAATCTCGTCCAGGAGGCCGGGCGGCGGGCACGGCTCCGCCAGGCCCTGGCCGGGGTCTACGACCTGGAGCGGCTCAACAGCCGGGTGGTGCTGGGCTCGGCCAACGGCCGGGATCTCCTGGCCCTGGGCGCCTCCCTGGCAGCCCTGCCGGCCCTGGCCGCCGAGCTGGTGCCTCTGGCCCCTGGCCGGTTGCCGGAGCTGGGCCAGGAGCTCGACCCCATGACCGATCTGGCGGCGCTGATTGCGGCCAGCATCCGCGAGGAGGCGCCGGCCACGGTCCGGGAAGGAGGGCTGATCCGGGAAGGCTACTCCGCCGAGCTGGACGAGATCATGGCCATGCTCCGGGACGGCAAGCGGCTGATCGCCGAGCTGGAGGCGGCCGAGCGCAGCCGCACCGGCATCGCCAACCTCAAGGTGGGCTACAACCGGGTCTTCGGCTACTACCTCGAGGTGACCAAGAGCCAGCTGGGCCAGGTGCCGGCGGACTTCATCCGCAAGCAGACCCTGTCCACCGGCGAGCGCTTCATCACCCCGGATCTCAAGGCCTTCGAGGCCAAGGTGCTCTCGGCCCAGGAGCGGCGGCTGGGCCTGGAGCACGAGCTGTTTGTCGCCATCCGCAGCCAGCTGGCTGCCGCCTCCGGCCGGGTGCGGCAGGCGGCCAGCCTGGTGGCGGAGCTGGACGTCTACACGGCCCTGGCCGAGGTGGCCAGCCGCCACCGCTATGTGCGGCCCCAGGTCAACGGCGGCGAGGCGATCCGCATCCGGGAAGGCCGGCACCCGGTGATCGAGCGGAGCCTGCCCCCGGGCCGCTTCGTGCCCAACGATATCGAGCTGGACCAGACCGCCCAGGAGGTGCTCATCGTCACCGGCCCGAACATGGCCGGCAAGTCCACGGTGCTGCGCCAGACGGCGCTCATCGTCCTCATGGCCCAGATGGGCTCCTTCGTACCTGCCGCCGAGGCCACGATCGGGGTGGTGGATCGCATCTTCACCCGGGTGGGGGCCATGGATGACCTGGCCCGGGGCCAGAGCACCTTCATGGTGGAGATGAGCGAGACCGCCAACATCCTCCACCACGCCACCGACCGCAGCCTGGTGATCCTGGACGAGATCGGCCGCGGCACCAGCACCTTCGACGGCCTGGCCATCGCCTGGGCGGTCACCGAGGATTTGGCCACCCGGAATGGCCGGGGGGTCAAGACCATTTTTGCCACGCATTATCACGAGCTTACCGAGCTGGCCTTGACGCTGCCGCGGGTGAAAAACTATACTGTCGCGATCCGGGAGTGGAACGACAGCATCGTCTTCCTGCACCGCCTGCAGGAGGGTGGCACCAGCCGCTCCTACGGCATCCAGGTGGCGGCCCTGGCCGGGGTGCCGGCCCGGGTGGTGGCCCGGGCCAAGGAGATCCTGGCCAACATCGAGCAGGGCGAGCTGGACCGCTGGGGCGAGCCGCGGATCGCCGGCCACCGGCCAGCGCCGGGCAAGCCCCAGCAGCTGGATCTTTTTGCCGGCCTCGATGATCCGGTGCGGTCGCGCCTGCAGGAGATCCAGCCGGATCGCCTCTCCCCCATCGAGGCCTTGAACCTGCTCTACGAGCTGAAAGGCCTGTAGGGCGCCGCGCAGGATGGACAGGATGGACAGGACGGACAGGATGGACAGGGGACGGTGGTCCGGAGCTGTCCTGGTCGTGCTGCTGGCTCTCCTCGCCCTGCCGCTGGCAGCGAAGGGCCAGGGCTTGACCCAGGTCCAATCCATCCGTCACTGGTCCACCGGCGACTACACCCGGGTGGTGGTGGAGCTGGCGGCAGCGGTCAGCCACCGGCACGGGGTGCTGCCGGCGAGCGGCGACCTGCCGCCGCGGCTCTATCTCGACCTCCTGGCCGTCAGCCTGCCCGCCGAGCTGCGGCAGCCGATCCCGGTGGCGGACGGGCTGCTGCGGCAGGTGCGGGCCGGCCAGTTCGCCCCGGATGTGGTGCGGGTGGTGCTGGACCTGGAGTCTTTGGCCGGGTTCGAGATCTTCGATCTGCCGGCGCCCCAGCGGCTGGTCATCGATATCCGGGGCAAGGGCCAGGCTGGCCCGGCCAGCGCCAAGGCCCGGCCGCCGGCGCCGGCCCCCTCCCCTGCCCCGGCGCCGCTGCGCATCGTGCTCGATCCGGGCCACGGCGGCAAGGATCCGGGCGCGGTGGGGGTGGGCGGTCTGCTGGAGAAGGACGTGGTGCTGGCGGTGGCGAAAAGGGCTGCCGAGCGGCTGCGGCGGGAGATGGGCTGCAAGGTGATCCTGACCCGGGACCGGGACGTCTTCCTGGCCCTGGAGGAGCGCACCGCCCTGGCCAATGCCGCCAAGGGCGATCTTTTCGTGTCCATCCACGCCAATGCCGCGCCGTCCGCCGATCTGCGCGGCATCGAGACCTACTTCCTGTCCCCGGCCTCCGGCGACGACGCCCTCCGGGTGGCGGCCCGGGAGAATGCCGCCGCCTCGGCCAAGGCCATGGGCGACCTGCAGGCCATCCTCCTGGATCTCCTCCGGAACTCGAAGCTCAACGAGTCGGCGCGGCTGGCGGAAGCGGTCCAGGCCAGCCTCGTGGACGGCCTGCGGCGCCAGTATCCGGATGTGCCCAACCTGGGGGTCAAGCAGGCCCCCTTCTACGTCCTCATCGGCGCCCAGATGCCGGCGGTGCTGGCCGAGATCTCCTTTGTCAGCAATCCGGTGGAGGCCCGGCGGCTGCAGGACGCCGCCTACACCGACGCCATCGCAGCGCATCTCACCTCCGGTATCAGCTCCTACGTGGGCAAGACCACGGTCGCCCTCCTGGCGCCGCCCACCCGCCGTCCCCTGCCCTGACCGGCGCGCCAGCCCTTACGGGGCGGTTGGCGGCACCTTTTCGCCCAGCTCGGAGGCATAGCGCTGCCAGGCGGCCACCGCGGCCTGGTTGTCGGCGGCCGGCGCGCCGGCCCGGAAGCCGAAGTCCTGGCGGGTGCTGGTGCGCAAGGCGTTTGCCACCTCGGCCTGATCCGGTCCACTGGTCTTGTCCAGGAGGCCGGCCAGGGCTTTGACCACCGGCGGCTCCGGATAGGCGGACAGGGCGCGGACCGTGTCCACCCAGGCCGCGCCTTGGGTCTTGGCCAGCCGCTCCAGCAGGAAATCCTGGCCGCCGGGATGGGGATAGAGCCGCAGGCTCTTGGCGATGAGGGAATACAGGCCCGGGTCCTGGCGGCTGGCGGCAAACAGGCGCTCGAAGAGCTCGGCGCGGCGGTGGTGGAAGATGATGCTCAAGGCCTCGGCGGCGGTCTTCTGGTTGTCGCTGGCCGCCGCCACCAGCAGGTACTCGAAGTCGGTGTACTTGTTGCGGGCGTACAGGGCCCGCAGGGCCTGGGCCCCGGCATCCGGGGTGGCGGGGGCCCAGGCGATGGCCTTCAGCCTGGCCACCAGCTCCTCGTCGTAGGGCCGCTCGGCAAGGGCCAGGCTTTGCAGGGCCTTCTCCTGGACAAAGGGATCGGGGCTGGCCAGGCCGGCGTCGATGGCGGGCCAGAAGCTGGCATCGTCCTTCAGCCAGGGCATGGCGGCGAAGAGGGAGCCATAGGCCAGGAGCTGGCGGGCAGGGTCGGCGAAGAGATCGAGGAGCAGCTGGCGGGCGCGCGCCGGGGCCCGGCCCTGCAGGTACTGGAAGATGGCCACCAGCTCCCGGTAGCCGGCAGGGTCCGTGGCCTGCCAGCTGCTGGCCAGAGCCGGAAGCACGATCTCCTCGGGATAGCGGTTCAGCTCGGCCCACAGCTCGGTGCGGCTGGCCACCGAGCTGCCGGCAGCGGTCAGCTGCTTGATCAGGGCCGGCAGGGCGGCAGGGTCGGCGGCGGCCGGCTGGCTCGGCCCCGCGACAGGGGCCGGTGCCGGCGCCGGCGCTGGCGGGGGGGCTGGCTGGCGGCCGGCGAGCACCAGCGCCACTGCGGCGGCCACAGCCAGGCCGCCGGCGGCCCAGGGCAGAAGGCGCTTGCGGGTGGCGGCCCGGTGGGCAGCGGCGACGGCCTCCCGGCCTTTGCCGGTGCCAAGGGCCTCCGGTGAGGCGATGCCCCCCAGGAGCAGCTCCTTTTGGATGTCCAGAATCGCCGACACCTCCCGCAGGGTCAGCGCGCCGCTCTGGATCAGGATCTGCCCCAGAAAGATCTCTGTCCCGGCCGCCTTCAGCCGGGCCTGCTCGGCCAGGCCCCGCTCCAGGTCCTGGCTGGTCAGCATGCGGCGCTGGACCGCGATCTCCCCGAACAGGGTCCGGGATGTCCCACTGGCTCCGTCGCTCACGAAGGCCCTCCTGGCTGCGTCTGTGGTGTCTGCCCGCCGGCCGCCTGGGCCACCCCCGGGCGGGTTGGCATCCGTGAATGATAGCAGGGCTGACCCGGCCGGAGAACGGTCAGCGGCGGCGCAGGCGCTCCAGGCGCTGGCGCAGATCGGTATCCGTTGGCGGCGGAGCCGGCGGCAGGGTCTTCATCCCGGGCAGCACCCGCTGGATCTCCTCCCGGGTCTTCTGGCGCAACGCGTCCTGCAGCCGCTCCTGCGCCGCCGCCGCGTCCAGTCGGGCCTGGGGGTCGCTGGCGGTGCCGGTGAGGCGGAGCTGGATCTGGGCCCGACCTTCCCGGTCGATGAGGAGCCGTCCCAGGGGGGTCTGCGCCCGCAGGCGGCCGGCCAGGGGCTCGGCCAGATCCAGCGTCACCGGCAGGTCCAGGGAGCCGTCGAGGCCCACCTGGCCATCGGTTTCCAGGCGCAGCTGCGGCTGTTCCAGGATGGCGTTCACCTGGGCCAGGGCGGCGGCCACCCGGAAGCTGCCGGCCAGGCGATCGAAGGCCGGCTCCTCCAGCTCCGGCAGATCCAGGAGCCGGGCCATGGCCACGAAGGCCTTGGTCCTTTTCAGCTGCAGGCGGTCGGCGCCGAAGGTGCCGTCGGCCTGCAGACTCTCCCGCAGCTGGGGCCAGTCGAAGCTGGCCCCGGACAGGCGGGCCGCCAGCTCGGCCTTGCCCTGGGCCTTGCCGGCCGCCTGGGGAGAGGCGGCCAGCAGCTCGGCCAGCTCCAGGCCCTGGGCCCTGGTGCTGCCCTGAAAGGCCGGAGCCGCCCCCTGGGCGTCCAGGCGCAGCTCCCCGGTCAGGGCGCCTTGGGCCAGGCCGGCCGCCAAGTCGGTGACCGTGAGCACCCCGTCTTCCCAGGTGTAGCGGAGGCCGAGATCCCGCACCAGGAGCCCCTCATAGCTGGCCTGGCCAACGTGCAGCCGACCCTGGGCGGTTAGAGTCGGCGGGCGGCTCCCGGCGTCGGTCTTCCGGGCCGGGCCGGCCGGCTGCTCGGCCGGCGGGCCCTTGGGCAGGGAAGCGGCGGCGGCCAGCAGCCGGTCCAGCCGCAGG
>JBFMBH010000093.1 GCA_040755095.1 Thermodesulfobacteriota bacterium | reverse complement strand
CCCATCCGCGCCCCTGTTTTTTTGCCTTGCTTTTTGAGGCAACCTCTGTATCATGCGACGTTCATGCCACACGGGTGCGACAGACCTGTCGCGCGGAGACACCACGCCGCTCACCGCTTGCCCTCCTGGGAGAAGAACGCGCATGCTCTACTGGGCACTGTTCATCGTCCCCCTGATCCTGATGTTCCTTTTCGCTGCCGTGAAGACCATTCACCAGTACCAGCGGGGTGTCTTCTTCCGCATGGGCAAGGTCCGGGCCGCCAAGGGTCCGGGGGTGACCGTGATCTTCCCCCTGATCGACCGTATGATCCGCGTCGACCTCCGCACCGTGGCGTTCGAAGTACCGGCCCAGGACGTCATCACCCGGGACAATGTCTCGGTCCGGGTGAGCGCCGTGGTCTACTACCGGGTAGTTGACCCAGTGAAGGCCACTATCGAGGTGGAAAACTTCCACATGGCCACCTCCCAACTGGCCCAGACCACCCTGCGCAGCATCTGCGGTCAGGAGGACCTGGACCACATGCTTTCCGAACGCGATGCCATCAACCACAAGATGCAGGAAATCCTGGACCACGAGACCGAGCCTTGGGGGGTGAAGGTCAGCAAGGTCGAGGTCAAAGAGATCGATCTGCCCGAATCCATGCAGAGAGCCATGGCCAAACAGGCAGAGGCGGAGCGGGAAAGGCGGGCGGCGATCATCAATGCCGACGGCGAGCTGCAGGCGGCGGCCAAGCTGCGGGACGCCGCGGCGCTCATGACCGAGCACCCTGCGGCCATGCAGCTCCGCTTTCTGCAGACGATCCGGGAGATCGGTGTTTCGGACAAGAACTCGACCCTCCTGCCCATCCCCCTGGATATCCTGCAGATCTTCGCACGGCCGAAGTGAGCTTGCGGCAAGGACACGGGGAAACTCTCAACCACCAAGGCTTAAGGGATGCATGTTATGGAACGACGTACAGGGAGAGAACGGGGCTTTGGCTGGCGGCTGTTGCCGCTGGCTATACTGGCCATTATCCTGCTGGTCCGGCCAGCTTCTGCCTTGGACGACGGGGACTGCCTGGGCTGCCACAACGATCCGGACATGACCTCGGAGAAGAACGGCGAGGAGATCAGCCTCTTTGTCGATGAGGCGCAGTTTGCCGCCTCATCCCATGCCAGCAACGGCTGCACCTCCTGCCACACCGATGCCAAGGTGAAAGGTGACGAGCATCCGGTACCGCTGAAATCGGTCAACTGCGGCAAGTGCCACGCTGACGTGGAGTCCATCTACCGGAAGAGCCTGCATGGCCAGGCCCTGGCGAAGAACGATCCTTTCGCCCCCTATTGCCACGACTGCCATGGCAAGCACGACATCCTGCCGGCCAGCAGCCAGAAGTCCCGCATCTTCATCCTCAACGTGCCGGCCACCTGTGGCCGCTGCCACCGGGAAGGCAGCGCCATGACCAAGACCCATGACATCCCGGCCAAGAACATCATCGAGAACTACTCCATGTCCATGCACGGTGAGGGCCTGACCCGCAAAGGCCTCACCGTCACGGCCGTGTGCTCCTCCTGCCATACCTCCCACAACGTGCAGCCCCACACCAATCCGGAGTCCAGCATCAGCCGGCAGAATGTCAGCAAGACCTGCATGAAGTGCCACGCCAACATCGAGCAGACCCATGTCAAGATTGTCCGGGGTGAGCTGTGGGAAAAGGAGCCGGAGAAGGTCCCGGCCTGTGTCGAGTGCCACGCTCCCCACAAGGCCCGGCGCGTCCTGTACGAAGACAGCATGAACAACGCCTATTGCCTCAACTGCCACGCCAACCCGGAGCTCAAGAAGATCGAGGCGGATGGCAGTGAGCGCAGCCTGTTCATGGACATGTCCCGATTCGAAGCGTCGGTCCACGCCGAAAAGCGCATCGCCTGCGTCAAGTGCCATGTCAACATGGATCACACCAAGAACCCGGTCTGCCAGGGCTCCGGCAAGGTGGACTGCGCCATCTGCCACGCCGGCCAGACCGACAACTACAACGCCAGCATCCACGGTCAGCTGGCGGCGAAGGGGGACCGCAACGCCCCGTTGTGCACTGACTGCCACGGCAAGCACGAGGTCCAGGCCCGCACCAACCCCGAATCCCCGACCTTTGCCCGCAACGTTCCCGAGCTGTGCGGCAAGTGCCACCGGGAGGGGGAAAAGGCGGCCCTGCGCTATACCGGTCCGGAAAAGGATATCGTCCGCCACTACAAGGAGAGCATCCACGGCAAAGGCTTGGCCGAGTCCGGACTCATGGTGTCCGCCACCTGCACCAGCTGCCACACCGCGCATCTGATCCTGCCGGAAAAGGATCCCCAGTCCACGGTCAACCGGGCCAACGTGCTCAACACCTGCGCCACCTGCCACCTGGGCATCGCCGAGACCTTCAAGACCTCGATCCACAGCGAGCTGGTCTCCAAGACCGACAAGAAGCTGCCGCTTTGTCACGACTGCCATACCTCCCATGCCATCCGCCGGGTGGATGTTCCGGCCTTCCGGCTGCTGATCCTGGAGGAGTGCGGCACCTGCCATGCCAGCGAGACGGAGACCTACTTCGACACCTACCATGGCAAGGCCTCCCTGCTGTCCGGTGGCGAGAAGACGGCCAAGTGCTCCGACTGCCACGGCGACCACGACATCCTGCCCGCCTACTACACCAAGTCGCGCCTGAGCCGCCAGAATGTGGTCGAGACCTGCCGTACCTGCCACCCCAATTCCAACCGCAAGTTCACCGGCTATCTGACCCACGCGACCCACCATGACAAAGAGAAGTACCCGTATCTGTACTACACCTTCTGGGCCATGAGCAGCCTTTTGATCGGCACGTTCGCCTTCTTCGGCGTCCACACCCTGTTCTGGATCCCCCGCTCCTTCCGCGAGCGGTTCAAACGGCGGCGGCAGCACAGCCACGAGCGCTTCTTCGAATAACGGCGGTTGAAGAGGGTCCTTGAGGCAGGCGCCGGGCTGCCCCGGCGCCTGCCTCAAGGCTACAGAGTTCTCCTGTCGGGCACCATGGGCGCCCTCCACCACAGAGCTTAAGGATATTGGGTCATGAGTACGCCGAACCAAGAATATGTGCAGCGCTTTGGGCTCCTTCCCCGCTTTCTCCACTTCCTGGTCATCGTCAGCTTCCTCACCTTGGCGGTGACCGGCATGGCCCTGAAGTTCGCCGCCGAAGAGTGGGCTGGTGCCGTGGCCGAGCTGTTCGGCAGCTTCGAGGTCCTGGGCAATTTGCACCGCTTCTGCGCCGTCATCACCTTCACCTACTTTGGCCTCAACCTCTTCCTGCTCTGGCAGAACTGGCAGAAATCCGGGAAGAGCTTCATCGGCTTCATCCTCGATCCGGAAGGCCTGGTGCCGAGCGCCCACGACGTCAAGGAGCTGGTAAGCACCTACAAGTGGTTCCTGGGCCTGGGACCGCAGCCCCGCTATGGCCGCTGGACCTACTGGGAGAAATTCGACTACATGGCGGTCTTCTGGGGCGTGGCGGTCATCGGCAGCACCGGGCTGTGCCTCTGGTTTCCCGAAACCTTCACCCAGATCATCCCCGGTTACTGGCTCAACATCGCCACCATCATCCACAGCGACGAGGCGCTCCTGGCCAGCGGCTTCATCTTCACCATCCATTTCTTCAACACTCACCTGCGGCCGGAGAAGTTCCCCATGGACCCGGTCATCTTCACCGGCACCGTGCCTCTGGACGAGCTCATCCACGAACGGCCCCGGGAGTACGACCAGTTGGTTGCCTCCGGCCAGCTGGAGCAGGTGAAGTGTCCGCCGGCCCCCCGCTGGCTTTTCGTCACCGCCCACTTCTTCGGTCTGACCGCCTTGACCATTGGCGTGGCCTTGGTGCTTTCCATCATCTACACCATGATCTTCGTCTACGCGAAATAGTCGGCCCATTGCAGCAGCAAAAAGCCCCTTTCCCTGCGAAAGGGGCTTTTTGCGTTGCCCCTTGTGCCGGTTGCCCTTCACGTGCAACCCGGCAGGCCTTGGGAAAATACCCTCCGTCACTTGAGCGACAGCGCGGTCGGCCGCCTCTGGCCGGCCGATCGACCGCACCGGGCATCCACAGCAAAGAGGAGGATTCAAGCACATGGCTGAGAACGAAAATGGGCCTTCACGGCCGCTGGCACCGGCCACCGAGCCCCACCACTATCGCGGCCCCTGGGGCCACATCATCCGGGGCATGTGGCGTACACCGCTGGGACTCATGGGCGTAGCCATCACCACGGTCAGCGCCAGCCTGATGCTGGTGGGGCTCGTCATCGACCAGTTGGGCCTGGTCGATAACCCCTATGCGGCCATCGCCACCTACATGATCCTGCCCGCCGGTATGGTGCTGGGCTTGACCATCATTCCGCTAGCCGCCTACCTGCGGCGCCGGCAGTGGCACAAGTACGGCATCGCCAAGGATCACCTGGCCATCAACCTCAGCGACCACCGGCACCGCAAGTTCCTGATCGGCTTCATCGCCTTGACAGTGATCAATGTCTCGATCCTGGCTATCATTGGCTACGAGGGCTACCACTTCACCGATTCCCCTTACTTCTGCGGGGTTGTCTGCCACCAGGTCATGGAGCCGGAATACGCCGCCTACCAGCGCTCCCCCCATACCCGGGTGGCCTGTGTCGAATGCCACATCGGTCCCGGCGCCGACTGGTTCGTACGGGCCAAGATTTCCGGCCTGCGCCAGGTGCTGGCCGTGATGGCCGACAGCTTCAGCCGGCCGGTCCCGGCGCCGGTGGCCCACCTGCGCCCGGCGCGGGACACCTGCGAGCAGTGCCACTGGCCGGAGAAGTTCCATGGCAAGAAGGTGAAGATCTTCACCCACTTCACCAACCGGAATCAGGTGGAGCCCGAGGTGAATGAGATCGCCCTGCATATCGGCGGTCGCAACCCCCGTACCGACGCCTTCGAGGGCATCCATTGGCATGTCAGCCGCAACGTCGAGGTCAGTTATCTGCCGGCCGACGAGAAACGGTCCCAGATTGCCCGGGTGCGGGTCAAGAGGCCAGACGGCAGCAGTCAGGAGTACGTCAAGGGGGACATCCGGGTGCCGGCGGGCCAGGAGCAAGGCTGGCGGGTTATGGATTGCATCGATTGCCACAACCGGCCCACCCATGTCTACCAGATGCCCGAGGAGCGGGTTGACTTCGGTCTTTTAAGCAAACGGATCAATCCCGAAATCCCCGGCATCCGAGAGGACAGCCTGATCGCCATCAACCGCAGGTACGATACCCGCGAGGAGGCCTTGGCTCACATGACGGAGCACCTGCTGAAGCTTCAGGCCTTGCGGGGCGAGGAGCAGGTCCGTCGTTACGAGCCGGATATCCGACAAGCCGGTGAGTATCTCCTGGAGGCATACCTGGCCAATGTCTGGCCGGAGATGAAGGTGGAATGGGGCACCTACAAGGGGCACCTGGGCCACCAGTATGCCGACGAGGGCTACGGCTGCTTCCGCTGCCATGACGAGGAGCACTCCAGCAGCGATGGCCAGAGCATCAGCCAGGACTGCAGCCTCTGCCACGACGAGCCGGCCTGAAAGGCCGACACCGTCGCACTGCAAACGCGAAGAGGCCTCCAGCCCGCAGGTTGGAGGCCTCTTTCGCGTTTTCTCTCTCGTCCTGAGCCAGTGGGGACGGCTGCCGCCCCCCGCTGGTGATCCTGGCCGCCCGCCGGATCCGCCGGGTAGGCCCCGCCTCCCTCGGTCATCGGCCCCCTCGGGCCGTCCTTGCGCCGTGGCGCCCGCGGCTGCCACGAGATCCCGGGGATGCTCCCCGACTCCTCTCAGTCCAGATAGATGATCTCGCCGGCCGTCTCAGTACGGGGCGGCCCGCCTGGCAGAGGGGCCAGTCGCAGGAAGCCATGGACGTCAAGGCCCAGGACCCTGGCCTCGTATTCGGGCCGCTCCACAACGTCGTAACCGAACAGCACCCGGCGGCCGACTGTGTCGCTCACCGCCAGCCAAGCCGTCAAGAGGGCATGGCCCTGCGCCAAGGCTGCCTCCGGCCCCTGGTCGCTGGCCAGAAGCCGCTCCTCCTCCTGGAGCAGCAGGCCGAGATTCCAGGTGAGCTTGACACAGAGGCGGGCGGCCAGGAGCTCGAGGTCAACGGGGGCCGGCAGCACCTGGGCCATGGCCACAGCCCGGTCAGTCAGCTCCGGGGGAAAGACGGCGTTGTTGGCGTTGATGCCGATCCCCAGGAGAATGTAGCGCTCGCCGGACCGACCCATGTGGGCCTCGGTCAGGATGCCGGCGACCTTGCGGCCGTGCAGCAGCACGTCATTGACCCACTTGACCCGCGCCGGCAGGCCGTAGCTTTGGAGGGCCTCGCAACAGGCCACGCCGGCGGCGAGGGGGTAGAGATGGCTCAGGGAGGGGATCAGGGTGTCCACCAGCACCAGGGTCAGCCAGAGCCCTCCCCGGGGAGCATACCAGGCGCGGTGAAAACGGCCCTGGCTGGCCCTGACCTCGTCGGCAATCACCACCATGCCGCTGGGAAACGATTCCCCCCGCTCCTCACAGGCGTCGATGAGCCGGCGCGCCCGGTCCATGGTGCGGGTGCAGGAAAGGTGGCGCTCGATATGGCTGGCGACGATGGCGCCGCGGCGGATAATCACCGCGGCGGTCGCCGCTGGCCAGGCGTTCTGCCGCAAAGGCAGCTCCTCGCTGGCCAGGAGCTGGGCGACGAGCGCCTGCGAGAGGACCGGCTCCGGGGCAACGCGATCCATCACTCCCATTCCGCTTTCACCCGGCTGATGATCTTGTCGATGAGCGGCAGCTGCTCCGGCGGACAGATGCCCAAAAGCGGCTCCCCCTGCTCAACAGTCACACCAGGGGTGAAGTAGAGGGAATGGATGATGCCCGGCTCGCCATCGTAGAGGACGGGGATATCCCTTTTCATGAGGGACATGGTCAGGATCTCGTCCCCCGCTTTGATGGCGATGGGCTTCTTGACCTCCTTGTCCATCTTGCCCTGGATCTCCAGACTGAAAAAGTAGCGCGCCCGCTCCGGGGCCCGGAAAGGCAAGAGGATCTGTCGCAGAATCGACTCGATAATCTCCCTCTTTTTCAAGGGGTGCTTGATGACGATCACCTTCTCCCGCGCCTCGACAAAGGCCCCCTGCAGATCCTCCCGCAAGAAAGAGACCTCGCCATTGATGGGCGAGTAGAAGGGCTTGGGATTCTTCTCCCGGGTCAGGACGTAGAGCAGGGAGCCAGGGATGTGCCCCCACTCGCCGGAGCTGGCCTTGACCGGTGTTCCCTTTTCGACGTGGAAGCGCAACCGCCCGGTGTGAGGCACATGCACGTCCACGTAGTGATAAGGATCCTGGCGATACTTGCTGAGGATCTCGTCGAAATCGACCGGCGGTCTCATGATCAGCGGTAATAGAGGGCCCGGCCACCCATGGTGAGCAGGGCGCGGTGAAGGTTGCGGCGGAACTCCCGCCGGTCCCAGATGCCCTGGATGTGCCCCCGCCGCAGGGCGTTACGGGCGCTGTGGTAATCGGGCGGTATGTCCTGACCGGTGGTCTCGCGGATGACCCGGGGGCCGGCAAAGCCGATGCGGCTGGAACGGATGGCAAACTGGTACGGGGAGCAGCCCAGGAAGCTGGCCACCGGGCCGGCATAGGAGTTGTTGTCATAGACCACGATGTACAGGCCGCCAGCGTCGATGTATTCCCGTACGGCCATGGTGCACTTGGGCATCTGGATCACCCCCAGGGTGCCTTCCTGGATGCGGATGCCCCCAGTGCCGTGGATGTAGGCCAAGAACGGCCGGCGCTTCAGCCGGGCGATGTCGCAGGCCCGCACGAACTTCTCACCTTCCGCCGCCCCCACGGTGCCGTTCCGGAAGTCGCTGAACAGCATCGCCACCACGATCCAGATCCCCATGACCTGGGCGTGGCAGGTGATGATCGCGCTCTTGCGGCCGGTCTTGCTCCGGGCCTGCACGATCCGTTCGTCAAGGCCCCGGTAGCCCAAGGGATTCATGGACTCGATGCTGCCGTTGAACTCCCGGAAGCTGCCCCGGTCAAAGAGGTGCTTGAGGTACCACTCATACTCCAGCGGGAAATGGTGACCGCAATTCTCGCATACCCCGCAGAACTCGCCATAGAGATCGGGCACCCACAAATCCTTGCAGCCCCGCGCCGCGGCATTGGGACAGGTGACGGTTCGGTCCTCGTTGGCCAGGGGGCTCGTGTAGGTGTCACCGAACTCCACCGGCTCCTCCTCGCCCGGGATCGGCCGCCGCTCGGCGGGCAGTGCCTCGATTGCCTCCGGCTTGCGGGACAGGAAATCGAAAACGCCGCCAAAGGGCGCCAAAAGGTTCTTGAGGAAGACCGAGCCCTCGCCGGACACCTCCTCGTAGACCTTCTTCACCTGCTTGTGCTGCTGCCGCAGGACGTCATAGCGGATGGTGTAATAGAGGCGCTCAGCCTGGCGCTGCAGACGGGACAGGGGCCGATCCAGGCGACTGCGGCCGCCGAAGGCCTGGGTGGCCATGGTCCGGTATTTGCGCGAGCGCAGGGCCAGCAGGCGCTTCGCCTCCTCGCCGTGCAGGTCCCAGGAGACGGCCATGCTGTACCGGATTTCGCCGGCCACCTCCTCGGCCTGCTTGCGCTTGATCTCATAGGCGCGGAAGGCCCGCAGGCTCTTGGTCTTGAGCACCACCTCATCGGTGGCCCGGATCACCTCGTACTTCAGACGGCGAAAGAAGTCGAAATCATCCCGCCTCGCCCCCAGAGCCGGCTCCGGGATGATACGGTCGATGGTGCCCAGGCGCAGGTTGTCGGTAGCCGTGATGGCCAGCCGCTCCGCGCAGGCCTCCACCAGCTCCCGGGGCACCTTTTCCCCTTCCCGGATCTTGCCCTCGATGGCGGCCGCCCCTTCCGGGGAGATCACCGAGTAGTAGCCATGGGAGAGCATCAGCCGGAAATCGGCGAGCCCCACCGCCTCGGCGCCACCGGAGCCACCTTCGGAAATGACCGAGATGAGCGGTACCCGCAGCTTGGCCAGGGTGAAGATGTTGCGGGCGATCTGCTGGGCTGCCCCTGGAGAGTCCTCCACGGGAAAGGAGCCGGGGGTGAAGATGTAGAAATGGATGGGAATGCCCTCGGTGGCCGCGACATTCATGTAGCGCAAGGCCTTGTCGTTACCCCAGGGCTTGGCGGAGCCGCCGTTGCGAAACTCCTCGCCGTGGCCCTTCTCGTGGCCGATGACCATCACCTGCTGGGTGAAGAGCCGATCCTTGACCCGGCGGGCGATGATGGCCTTGGCGGTCACCATGGAAGGGTCGATGTTGGCATCCACATCACCGCCGAGCTCGGTGTAATCCTCGTACACGTTCTCCAGGATGTCCTTGAGGGTGAAGCGCAGGGGGCTGCGGACGATCCGCACCCGCTCCATGGGGGTGAGGCTCTCCTCGCAACGCTCCTCCAGGAACCGGAGCCCCTCCTCCAGCTGCCGCAGATCCTCTTGCAGCTGGGCCTCCGGGATGTCGTAGGAGGCCCGGCGCAGCTCCCGGATCCGCTCCTGGAACTGGGACAGATTGCCCCACCCGCAAGAGCCTTTGACCTGGGTCAGGTAGTCGATGCGGGTTTCGGTCCTGAGGATTCGTTTACGCAGATCATCCATGGACAACGGTTCCGGCAAGCGATCACCGCTGGAACGGAACGGGGCCCGAGGCAGCGGCCTGCGGCCCACCTCGACACGGCTCCCCCGGCAGCTCCGAGCGGCATCGCCTAAAAGGTGAGGAGGGCGTCCAGCTTCTCCCGCAGATAGGGAATGTTGGTCAGAATGGGCTGCCCGCTGCTGGTTTCGCCAGTGACGACTGTCTCGTCCAGCAGGCTCTTGGCCCTGGCCTTGGCCTCGGCCATGCTGTCCCCCCAGACCAGGATCAAGGCCAGATTGGCGTCGTATTCGGTTGGGATGGGATAGGGCCGGTTCTCGGGGACGTGGGTGTAGACCGCGGACCAGTCGTACCGCGGGATGGCGAACGTGGTGATCGTGCCCATCCAGGGCGCAAAATCCCGGCGGGTGTCTTCGGCCACCAGCCGCAGCTCGATGCTGGCGCCCCGGAACTGGATCTCCTTCTGGCTGTAGCCGATGCGGTCGCCGAGCGCGATGCGGATCTGCTCCCGGATGAGGTTGGGCTGGCGGCCGTCGATGTAGCTGATCCGCGCCGAGACGTCGTTTTCCACCTGGATCCGGGTGTTGACCTCCAGGAGATAGGGTCGGCCGTCCCGGCTGACGATCCACTCCCAGGTGCCGACGTTGTCGTAACGGACGTGGGAGGCCAGCTTGAGGGAGTACTCCACCACCTGATCCAGCACCCGGGCGGCGTCGAACTGGTAGCTGGCCACCGCCGGATCGAAGCCGGGCGCCGCCTCCACCCTCTTCTGCCGCCGGTTGCTCTGGATGGTGCAGTTGCGGGTTCCGAAGTGCAGCATCTCCCGGTGGGCGCTGCAGACGATCTGCACCTCGATGTGGCTGTAGTCCCGCAGGCACTGCTCAATGAGCACCCCGCCGTTGCCGAACTGCCTCTTGGCGTAACTTTGCACCTGCCGGTAGACCCGGCGGAACTGCTCCAGTTTGTGGACCTCCTCGATCCCCATGCCGCCACCGCCCGCCGCTGCCTTCACCAGCACCGACGGGTCGCGAACGTCGGCCCGGCGCTGCTCCAGGAACAGGCGCGCGGCCACATCCTCGGCCTCGATCTCATTGTAGATCGGCGCGTCGGTGCCGGGGATGGTGGGGATGCCCAGCCGGTTGGCCACCCGCTTGGTGTTGATCTTGTCACCAAGGTCCTTGATCACCTGCCAGCTGGGCCCAATGAACGTCAGGGGCCGCTCCCGGCGGGTCACCCGGCGGGCGAACCGGAAATCCTCGGAGAAGAAGCCATACCCCGGGTGGACGGCCGTGCACCCGGTATGGTCGGCCACGGCCAGGATATCGTTGGGATCCGTGTAGCTGGAAATCCGCCAGGCCCGGCCGCGATGGCTCTGAGAATCCAGGTTGCGGCGCACGTGTTCCGAGTCCTCGTCCTCCGCGGTGTACACCACCACGTAGTCCAGGTCCAGGTCTTGGCACGCCTGCATGATCCGGAGGGCGATCTCGCCCCGGTTGGCGATGAGGATCTTGTCCTTCACTCCAGCGAAACCTTCATGGAACCGACCGGCACGCGCAGCTGGCCGCCGGAAGACGGCAGTCGCACCGGGAATCGGTTTTGATGTTTTGTCGGGGAGCCGGCGCTCTGCCGGGAAGGAGACGGACGCGAGGGGCCGGCCGCGGGGTCCGCCGCGGTCTGCGCTGCCCCCGGCCGGATTCCCGTTGCCAGGGGCTGGCCTTGAATGCTATGTTGATGCCCAGCGACGCGGCGGCGGCCCTTCGCCCAAAGCGCTGCATTGTATCCGTTTCGTTGCCCCCTGTAAAGCAGAGCCTGGCCCCTCCCGACCGTGGAGATGGTCGCCGCGCCGCCGTTGCCACTCCTCTCCATGGACGACAAAGCCCCGTCAAGCTCGGAGGAATCCCCTCTCCTCCGCCGGCTGTTTCAGTTCCTGCGCTTTGGCAAGGCTCCCGATACCCAGGAAGAGCTGGAGCAGGAGATCCAGGAGCTCCTGGAGGAAGGCCAGGAGCAGGGTCTGATCACGGACCGGGAAGGAGAGATGATTCACTCCATCCTGGAATTCCGGGACACCCTGGTGCGCGAGATCATGACCCCGCGATCGGAGATGGTGTGCGCCGATGCCCTGGCCCCCTTGGACGAGATCATCCGGCTCATCACCGAGCGGGGCTTCTCCCGTATCCCGTTGTATGAAGACACCCAGGACAACATCGTTGGCATCGTCCATGCCAAAGACCTCCTGGCGGTGTGCCATGTCCAGCCTGCCCCCCGCAATGGCGCCGAAATCGCCAAGCCGGCCCTCCATGTCCCAGACACCACCCGGGTTCTGGATCTGTTGCGGGATTTCCAGGCCGGCAAGATGCACATGGCCATTGTTCAGGATGAGTTCGGCGGCGTACGGGGCCTGGTTACGCTGGAAGACATCCTGGAGGAGATCGTCGGCGAGATCTCGGACGAGCACGACCGCAAGAATTCGTATCTGACCATCCTGGATGACCGGACCCTGGTGGTGGACGGCAAGATCGACATCGAGGAGGTGGAGGAGTTCTTCGACGCCACCATGCCCGAGGGCCCCTACGAGTCGGTGGGCGGACTCATCATCCACCAGCTGGGGCGCTTGCCGCAGGCCAAAGAATCCCTGGAGGCCGGGGGCCTGACCTTCACCGTGCTGGCTGCCAGCAACCGCCGCATCAAGACGGTGCGCGTCCATCGCCAGGCCACCTGACCACCGGCCCTGCGGCCGCGGCCTGGAGGCACCGCCGTGTCTCCAGCCAGGCAGCACCGTTCCCGCCTGCCATCATGCCTCGCCTTTCCCGTCTCCTCCCTGGCCAGGATGATCTTCTGGCCTGCCTCGGCGGTCTGGGGCTGGCCCTCGCCTTCCCCAGCCCCGGGCTGTGGCCCCTGGCCTGGCTGTCTCTGGTGCCTCTTCTGGCAGCCATAGCCCCCGCTACGCCGGGCAGGGCAGCCCGTCTTGGCCTCATGGCCGGCCTGGTCTGGCATCTCGGTCTGTTGTATTGGATCGTCATCGTGCTCGGCCGCTATGGCCATCTGCCCCTTTGGGTCTGCCTGCCCGCCCTCCTCCTCCTGGCTCTGTACCTGGCGGCCTTCACCGCCCTTTTCGCCGCGCTCATCAGCTGGGCCTGGCGCCGGGGCCTGGCACCGATCTGGCTGGCCCCTCCCCTGTGGGTAGCCCTGGACTGGACCAAGGCCAGCCTGTTTACCGGCTTCCCCTGGGACGATCTCGCCTACAGCCAATACCAGCAGACCCTGCTGGTGCAGGTCGCCGATCTCACCGGCCACCGCGGGCTGACCTTCGCCCTGGTTCTGGGCAATGTCATCGTCTATGCTGCCGTGGCCCGGCCGTGGCGGACAGGGCCGCGCCAGGCCAGGATGCCGGTGGCCCCGGGCTGGCGAACCGGGGTGGCGGCAGGGCTCGTCTTCCTTGCCGCCATGCTGGCTTACGACTTGGTCCGCAGCCGCCAGCTGGCGGCCTCGCTCGGGGACCGTCCATTCCTCCGGGTTGCGGCCATCCAGGGGAACGTCAGCCAGGACCAGAAATGGCGCCCCTCCCTCCAGGAGGAGACGGTGGGCCGTTACCTCCGCTTGAGCGCCCTGGCGGGTCAGGACCAGAAGCCGGACCTGGTGGTCTGGCCAGAGACCGCCTTGCCGCTCTACCCCCTGGAGCATCCCCTCTTCGCGAATGTTCGCCAGGGGGTGGCGGACCGCAGTGGCTCCTGGCTCCTCACCGGTGCACCCCACCGGCAGCCGGCGGAGGACGGGGTGCGTCTGGATTACTTCAACAGCGCCTTCCTGATCGACCCTTGGGGACAGGTGTCCAGTCGCTACGACAAGGTCCATCTGGTTCCTTTTGGCGAGTACATGCCCCTGTCCGACTGGCTGCCCCTGCCCGGCCCCCTGGTGGAGTCGGTGGGCAACTTCACCGCCGGTGCCGGGGCGTCGCCCCTCCCTTGCGGGAAGGCCGCGGTTGGGGTATTAGTGTGCTTCGAAAGCATCTTTCCTGGCCTGGCCCGGGAGCAGGTCCGCCAGGGCGCCACCCTCCTGGCCACCATCACCAACGATGCCTGGTTCGGCCGCTCCAGCGCTCCGTGGCAGCATCTGTCCATGGCGGTGCTGCGGGCAGTGGAAACGAGGCGCAGCCTGGCCCGGGCGGCCAACACCGGGGTCAGCGCCCTCATCGACCCCCTGGGCCGGCTTCTCGACACCACCCCCCTGTTCACCGAAGGGTATCTGGTCGCCAACCTGCCCGTTCTCGACGAGGAAACGGCCTACGTGCGGCATGGGGAGCTGTTCTCGGCCCTGTGCGTCGTGGCGGTGCTGTGCTCCCTCCTGCGGCTGCGCACCGTGCCGGAGCGACCGGGCCGCCTTCCTTGACCTGATCGGCCCGCCAGGCCCTTGTTCGTCATTCTGCCCAAAAGGAGATCCACCATGAACCCCGAGCTCAAACAGAAACTCCAGGACATCCAGGATCGGCTCCTCTCGCTCAAGGAGCATCTTTGAGGTGGATGCCAAGGGGGAGCGGATCGCCGAGCTGGAAAAGGCCACCACCGCGCCGAACTTCTGGAGCGACCAGGACCGGGCCACCCGCATCCAGCAGGAGATCGGCCGGCTGCAGCAGCCCATCGACCGCTGGCAGTCCCTGTACAAGGAATGGGAGGATGCGGCGGTGCTGCTGGAGCTGGCCGACGAGGAAGGGGACAGCGATGCCGAGACCGAGGTGCAGACCAGCCTCAGGGGTCTGGACAAATCCCTGGCCGCCTATGAGCTGGAATGCCTGTTCTCCGGCGAGCATGACCGGTCCGATGCCCTGGTCTCCATCAACGCCGGCGCTGGCGGCACCGAGGCCCAGGACTGGACCGAGATCCTCTTGCGCATGTATCTGCGCTGGGCGGAGCAGCGCCGCTTTCCCACCGAGGTCCTGGACGAGCTGCCCGGGGACGAGGCGGGCATCAAGAACGTCACCGTCCACATCAAGGGTCCCTTCGCCTTCGGCAACCTGCGGAGTGAGACCGGCATCCACCGCCTGGTACGGATCTCGCCCTTCGATGCCGGCGGCCGGCGCCACACCTCCTTCGCCTCGGTGTCGGTATTCCCGGATCTGGACGACACCATCGATGTGGAGATCAACGAGAAGGATCTGCGCATCGACACCTACCGGGCCAGCGGCGCAGGCGGCCAGCACGTCAACAAGACCAGCAGCGCCGTGCGCATCACCCATCTGCCCACCGGCCTCGTCGTCCAGTGCCAGAACGAGCGCTCCCAGCACCGCAACAAGGCCATGGCCATGAAGATGCTGCGCGCCCGGCTCTACGACGTGGAGAAATCGGCCCAGGACGAAAAGAATCAGCAGATCCAGGGGGACAAGAAGGAGATTGCCTGGGGCAGCCAGATCCGCTCCTACGTCCTGCAGCCGTACCGCCTGGTCAAGGATCACCGCACCGGGGTGGAGGTGGGCAACGTCGACGCGGTCCTGGACGGTGAGCTGGAGCCCTTCATCAAGGCCTTCCTGCTCTGGCAGCGCTGACCCAGAGGCGCGGGCCGGCGCCAATGCCGACCAGGGAGCTGTCCTGCACCGAGGCCGCCCGCCAGTGCGCCAAGTGCGGCGCCTGCAGCGCCGTCTGCCCGGTCTACCGCATCTCCGGCCGGGAGGCCCTGTCCGGCCGGGGCAAGCTCCATCTTCTCGACCGGCTGCCGGGGCCGTCCGGCGGGCCGGGACTGGCCGCCATCCTCTCCCAGTGCCTGCTCTGCGGTGCTTGCCAGGCGACCTGCCCCCGGGGACTGCCGATTCCGGCGCTGGTGCAGGCGGCCCGGGCCCAGCTCCGGGAGAAGGCCGGTCGCTGGTGGCCGGCCCGGCTGGCCCGGGAGATCCTGGCCCGGCCCTCGCTCCTGGCGGCCGCTGGCGGGGCGGCCACCGGGCTGGCCGCCCTTGTCGACCAGCTGCCGGCCGACAGCGGCCTGCGGCTGCGGCTGGCGGGCTTCTTGCGGCCCGCCACCTGCCGGGCCGCCCCGGTCCCGGAGATCGAGCCAGTGCCACGGTCCCGGACCGGCCCTGCCCCCTACGCCCTGTTCCTGGGCTGCTATGCCCGCCACCTGGATCCGGAGCTGGCCGGGGCCAGCCGCCATCTCCTCCTGGCCTTGGCCGGGGGACCGCCGGCAGTGCCGGCTGACCAGGGCTGTTGCGGCCTGGCAGCAGCGGCCAGCGGTGACCTCCCGCAGGCCCGGCAGCTGGCCCGGCGCAACATCGCCGCCTTCTTGGCGGACGAGTCAGCCATCGTCGTCCCCTGCGCCTCCTGCCTGGCCGGACTGGCCGACTATCCCGGCCTCTTTGCCGAGGATGACCCCTGGCGGCCCCAGGCCGCGGCCTTTGCCGGCCGGCTGGTGGGCCTGACCGAGCTCCTGGCCGATTCCCTGCCCGTTCTGGTCGACCGTGCGGCCCCTGCGGACCAGGAGCCTGTCCGAGTCGTACTCCACGACCCGTGCCACAGCCGCTTCCCCGTGGACCGTACCGCCGCCCCCCGGGCGGTGCTCGCCCGTCTGCCCGGGGTGACGCGCCGGGAGCTGCCAGCCGGCGACCGCTGTTGCGGCCACGGCGGCCTGTTCAGCCTCACCCAGCCCCGGCTCTCCCAGGCCATCCTGGCCCGGCGGCTGGAGTCTCTGGCCCCTTTGGCTGGGCAGGTACTGGCCACCACCTGCTCCGGCTGCCTCATGCAGTGGCGGCAGGGAATCCACGACGCCCGCCTGTCCCTGGAGGTGCTCCATCCGGCGGTGCTGCTGGCAAGGCGGCTGGGCCTGGCGTAAGGCGGTCCTGCTGTGGCCTCAGGCGCCGACAAAACAGGCCACGTCCTGGGCCAGCTCCTGGACCAGGTTCTCGGGCACCGCCGGGCACTGGGCCAGGCTGATGCCGCGGAGCACCAGGCCCACCTCCTCCTGGCCGAGGATCCCCTTGGGCATCGCCTCGCCGTACAGCCAGACCCCGGCATCCTGGGGGGTGAGCGGTTTCTCGCGGCCGGCCCGGCCGGCGGCGGCGGCCAAGAGGGCGGCAGCCAGGAGGTCCAGGGCGCTGGTGGCCAGGTTCTGGGCCAGGAGCAGCCGGGCCGCGGCCAGCTTCTCCTGGGCCTGGGTGAGAAGAAGGGCGCCCGGTGCCGGCGTCACCTCGGGGTGGGCCTGGAAGTAGCTGCAAGATTCGGCCACGGGCGAGACGGCACCCAGGCGCTGCAAGCCTTTCAGGCTGAAACGGTCGATGAGGGCCACCGGCACGAGCCCGGACAGGCGCGCCGCCACCTCGTCCGCCTCGGCATCCACCCGGTCCAGCACCGCCACCAGGCCCCCGCCCGAGCCGAAGATCCGCTCGATGCGCGGCCCGAAGGCCTCCTGCAGCCCGACGATGCACTGGCGGATCCCCTCTTCCAGGGCGGTCTCCTCGGGGGCTTTCCCGCCAGGCCCCGGAGCGGCCGGTGCCTGGACCTCCTCCTCCCCTGCCCCGGACAGCTCCCCGGCCTCTGCCCTTGCCGCCGGCACCGGCCCGCTGCTCAGATCCTCGATGAGGGTTTCCAGAAGCTTCTTGGAGATGCCCAGCACGTCCTCGGAGGCATCGTCGCCGATGACGTTGTCGAAAAGAAGCTGCTTGTTCTGCACCAGGCCGAAGACCCGTTCTTCATAGGAGTCGGCGGCCACCATCGTGATGATCTGCACCGTCCGGGTCTGGCCGAGGCGGTGCACCCGGGCGTTGCGCTGCTCCAGGATGGCCGGGTTCCAGGGCACGTCCAGGTTGATGAGCACCGAGGCGTTCTGCAGGTTGAGGCCGACACCGCCGGCATCGGTGGAGATGAAAACCTGCACCGCGTCGTCCTCCCGGAACCGATCCATGAGCGCCCCCCGGCTGGCGGTGGGCACACCGCCATGGAGGCGCACCGAGCCCAGGCCCATGCGCCGGAGCCGGGCCTCCACCATCCTGGTCATGGCCTCCCACTGGGAGAAAACCACCGCCTTCAGGCCGGACTGGAGGCAGAGCTCGTCCAAAAGGTCGGCCAGCTCGTCGAGCT
>JBFMBH010000092.1 GCA_040755095.1 Thermodesulfobacteriota bacterium | reverse complement strand
GCGAGGGCGGCACGGTGGGCTGGGGAACGTTGTGCGGCTCCCTGCTCGGCGCCACGGTGGCGGTAGGCTTCGTCGCTCCCTACGACGTCGGCAAGCAGATCATCAATGAGCTGCTCCAGTGGTATTCCGACGCCGAGCTGCCCAACTTCATGCCGGAGCAGCCCAAGGCCGAGGTCGCAATCAAGACGGTGAGCAACTCCCCCCTGTGCCACATCTCGGTGGGCAAGTGGACGGCGGCTGCCAACAAATCCCTGGGCAGCCCAGAGCGCAAGGAGCGCTGCGCCAGGCTCACCGCCGACGTCGCCATGAAGACGGTGTCTCTCCTGAACGCGTGGAAGGATGGCACCTTCACGTCGAGCCTGAAGCTGCCGTCAGCGATGTACGGCATCACCGGCCAGCACAACTGCAAGGAATGCCACGGCAGCTCTGTGCCCACCCCCGTGAAGTGATCATTGCCGTCAGAGAATGGAACAACGGGGGCGCAAGCCCCCGTTTCCTTTTGCGGCCTGAGGAGGCGGGTCGGGATGCGCTGGCGCCATGACACCACCGTAGTGGCCTGCCGGATCGCCCTGGTGCTGCTGTTGCTCTGGGCCGGCAACAGCGCCGGGCAGGAGCTGCCGGTCATCCACACCGACCAGCTCAAATCGCTGCTGGACAGCGGGCAGGAGATCCTGCTCCTCGATGCGCGGACGGCAGCCGAGTTCGAGGCTCGGCACATCCGGACAGCGGTCAATATCCATCCCGACCAACGCTCCGATCTGGGGCGCCTGCTGCCGCCGGAACGGTCCACACTCCTGGTGATCTACAGCAATGGCCGGCACTCTGAGACGGCTCTCGCCCTGGCCAGGGCGGCTGCCGCCCTGGGCTTTGCCAATATCCGCCTGTACTCCGAAGGGCTGGTGGTCTGGGAGGAGCGGGGCCTGCCCATGGTGATCGGTCCGGAGGCCGATCGCAGCGCCCCGGCGCCTGTCCTCCGGGTCGATCCTGTCCAGCTGAGCGGCAGTCTGGCCAGCGGCGACTGGGTGATTGTCGACCTGCGGGACCTGGCATCCTTCAACGACGGCCACCTTCCCGAGGCCACGAGCATCCCGGTGGAGGTGCTGGCCCATCGGTCAGACACCCTGCCCCGGGACAAAAAGATCGTCCTGTACGGCGAGGAGGCGGCCATCCGCAGCGGGGCGCGGAAGCTCGCGCTGCTGTCCTTCCCCGCCGTCTTCCAGCTCTCCCTTGCCGAGTGGACCGCGGCAGGATTGCCGCTGGCGGCGGGCAGCTGCCACTAGCACCGCACCAGACACCGCCCGTCCAGCCAGGCGGCCGGCCGCCCCTGCGTTGCCCCTCCTTCGGCCCTGTGGTACAGTGGGCCGCCATGCAGCCATCCCTTTTCACCGAGCCGGCTGGCAGCCCCCAAGCCCTCACCCTCAACCGCGACCTCAACGACGCCCAGGCCCAGGCCGTGGAGTGCCTGGCGGGACCGCTCCTGGTCATTGCCGGGGCGGGCTCCGGCAAGACCCGCACCCTGGTCTATCGGGTGGCTCGCCTCATCGCCAGCGGGGTTGCTCCCGAGGCGATCCTGCTCCTGACCTTCACCCGCCGGGCCGCCCAGGAGATGATCGAGCGGGCCGCCACCCTCCTGGACGCCTCCTGCCACCGGATCACCGGCGGCACCTTCCATGCCGTGGCCAGCCTGCTCCTGCGGCGCTATGGCTTCTGTCTCGGCTTCGGCCCCAACTTCACCATTCTCGACCGTGCCGATGCCGAGGATCTCGTCAATGTCCTCAAGAGCTCCCTCAACCTGGGGGGCAGCGGCCGGCAGTTTCCGAGCAAGCGGGCGGTCCTGGACCTCTTCAGCCGGGCCGTCAACCGCAACGAGGCCCTGCCGGCCCTGGTGGAGGCGGATGCCCCCCACCTCCTGGAGCACCTGGATGCCCTGCTGGAGCTGCAGCGCCACTACCGGAGCTTCAAGCAGGAGCATGGTCTCATGGATTTCGACGACCTCCTGGTCCACTGGAAGACCATCCTGGAGACCGAGCCCTGGGTACGGGCCGAGATCGGTACGCGCTTCTCCCACATCATGGTGGACGAGTACCAGGACACCAACCGCACGCAGGCGGCCATCGTCCGGCTGATGGCCCACGGCCACGACAACGTCATGGTGGTGGGCGACGATTCCCAGTCCATCTATTCGTTCCGGGGGGCCGATTTCCGGAACATTCTCGAGTTTCCCCAGATCTTTGCCGGCACCCGGATCATCAAGCTGGAGGAGAACTACCGCTCCAGCCAGCCGATCCTGGCCTTTGCCAATGCGGTCATTGCCGAGGCCCGGGAGAAATACACCAAGGCCCTCTATACGAAGAAGGCCGATGGCACGCCCCCTTGCCTTTACGCCGCCTGGGACGAGGGCGACCAGTCGCGCTTCGTGGTCAGCCGGATCCGCCAGCGCCTGGAGGCGGGGGTGAGCTTGCGGGAGATCGCCGTCCTCTTCCGCTCCGGCTACCACTCCTTCAACCTGGAGCTGGAGCTGGGGGGGGCCGGCATCCCGTTCGAAAAGCGGGGCGGCCTCAAGCTGACCGAGGGCGCCCATATCAAGGATCTGGTCGTGCACCTGCGCCTGGTCACCAACGAGCGGGACTTCCTGTCCTGGAACCGGGCACTGCTTCTCCTGGACAAGGTGGGGCCCCGCACCGCCCAGGCCATCGTCGGCCGGATGCGGGCCGCCGAGAGCCCCCTTGCCGCCCTGACCAGCTACGAGGCCAGCCCGGCGGTGCGCCCCGGTCTGACCCGGCTGGCCGAGCTGGTGGCCGACCTTGCGGCCCCCGGCCGCTCACCCTCCGACCAGTTCCAACGACTCTTCGACTACTACCGGCCGCTGTTCGAGCGGATCTTTCACGACGATTTTCCCAAGCGCCGCCGGGACCTGGACCAGCTGGGCATCCTCATCGCCGGCTATACCAGCCTGCAGGCCTTCCTGGACGATCTGGCCCTGGATCCGATCGAGGCCGGCGGCCGCAGCACCGGCGCCGGCGACCGCCTGGTCCTGTCCACCGTGCATTCCGCCAAGGGCCTGGAGTGGGACACCGTGTTTGTCATCAACCTGGTGGAGGGAGGCTTCCCGTCTGGCCAGGCCCTCGCCGAGGAGGACCTGGAGGAAGAGCGCCGGCTTTTCTACGTGGCCGTGACCCGGGCCCGGGAGCAGCTGGTGCTCTGCTATCCGCGCACCATGATGACCGCGGATCGCCAGCTGCGGCCGGCCGCCCTGTCGCCCTTCCTGCGCCGGCTGCCCGGCCACCTGCTGGCTACTGCCGGTCCAGGCTCCGGCTCTGGCCGCGCTGCCGCTGCCGTCTCCTCCCTGTCCGCGCGGCCGGGCCAGGCAAAGCGGGCCGCCGGCCTGCCCCCCCTGGCACCGGGGATGACCGTCCAGCACGCCCTGTTCGGCCAAGGCCAGGTGGTGGCCACATCCGGTCCCCGCACCGTGGAGGTCTTCTTCAGCCGCTATGGCAAGAAGACCCTGCACCTGGATTACGCGCCCCTGACCCTGGTCTCCCCGGGCTGAGTGGCAGGGATCGCCGAAGCGGCCGACCATGGACAGTCCGTGTCTCGCTGCCCTGGCGGGCATCACCGCCCGGGCCTTCCTGACCCACATCCTGTTCGGACTGGGACTCACCGCCCTGTCGGCGGCCATCACCTGGCTCATGGCCAGCCGGGTGCGGATCCTGGACATCCCCAACCAGCGCTCCTCCCACAGCCAGCCCACCCCCCGCTCCGGTGGCGTCGCCATCGTCCTCACCTTCCTGGTGGGTCTGGCCGCCATCTTCCTGTGGGGCGACCGCACCCCCATCGGTCGCCCCTACTTCCAGGGCTTCCTGGCCGCTTCCATGATCGTGGCGCTGATCTCCTTCGCCGATGACGTTCGCCCCCGTCCCTTGCTGGTCAGGCTGGCGGTGCAGACCGCCGCCTCCCTGGCGGTGCTGGCCGCAGGCATCGTCATCGACGAGATCGGTTTCCCCTGGCAAGGCACCATCGCTCTGGGCTGGCTCGCCTGGCCGGTCTCCCTCCTGTGGATCCTCGGGCTCACCAATGCCTTCAACTTCATGGACGGCCTTGATGGCCTGGCAGCCGGGGTGGCGGTGCTGGTCAGCCTCTTGTTCGCCCTCATCACCCTGAGCCAGGGCAGCACCTTCGTCTACATCACCTGCTACGCCGTGGCGGCGGGCGCCCTGGGCTTTCTGGCCTTCAACTTCTCGCCGGCCCGCATCTTTATGGGCGATGTGGGCAGTGCCTTCCTGGGCTTCGTTTTCGCCACCCTGGCCATCATCGCCGCCCGCTACGACCATTCTCACACCTCGTTCTTCGTCATGCCGCTTCTGGTCATGGGCTTCCTGTTCGACACCGCCTTCACCCTGATCCGGCGCTGGCGGGCCGGCGAGAAGGTCACCGAGGGCCACCGCAGCCACCTCTACCAGCTGCTGGCCCGGTCCGGCTGGAGCCACCGGCAGGTGAGCCTCCTCCACTACGGCATGGTGGTCCTGCAGGGTGGCGGTGCCATCCTCATGCTGCATATCACCGGCGACCAGCGGGTGCTGATCTTCATCCCCTTCCTGCTCCTGCATTCCCTCTACGCCTGGCTGGTGATCCGCCGGGCCCGGGCGCACGGGCTTTTGGCCGGCGGCCAGCCGGACTGAGAACAGCCATGGCGCGGCGGTCGGCCCAGGCTGTGGTGGTGGGCGGGGGGCCGGCCGGCCTCATGGCCGCCGAGGTCCTGGCTGCGGCTGGTGCTCAGGTTGAGATTTACGATGCCATGCCCCGCCCGGGCACCAAGTTTCTCCTGGCCGGCCGGGGCGGCCTCAACCTCAGCCGGCAAGAGCCCTTGACCCGCTTTGTCCAGGCCTACGGCAGCCGCGCCGCCTGGCTGCAGCCGCTCTTCACGCGCTTTGGCCCGGCTGAGCTTCGCCAATGGCTGGCGGCGCGGGGGGTGGCCACCTTTGTCGGCACCAGTGGCCGCATCTTCCCTCTGCAGACCACCGCCGCCGAGATTCTGGCCGGCTGGCTGCAGCGGCTGGCCGGCCTCGGGGTGACGGTGCGCGCCGGCCATCGCTGGCTGGGACTCACGGATGACCGCGCCCTCTTGTTCCGGACCAGTGCCGGCGAGGAGCTGACCCTGGAGGCCGGCGCGGTGCTTCTGGCCCTGGGCGGCGCCAGCTGGCCGGCCACCGGCTCGGATGGCGCCTGGGCAGCCATCCTCGCCAGCCGCGGCTGCACGGTCCACCCCTTTTTGCCCTCCAACTGCGGCTTCGAAGCCCCCTGGTCCAGCCATTTCCGGGAGCGCTGCGCCGGCCAGCCCCTCAAGAACGTCCGGCTCACAGCACCAGACGGCCAGACGGCCAGGGGCGACCTGGTGATCACCGGCTACGGCCTGGAAGGGGGCGCCATCTATCCCCTCTCCCGGCCGTTGCGGGAGGCCATCGCTGGCTGCGGCCAGGCAGAGCTCCTGGTGGATCTCAAGCCGGACCACACCCTCGCCCAGGTGGCGGAGCGCCTCGGCCGGCAGCCGGCCCGGGCCAGCCTCGCCGCGATCCTGCGCAAGGGCCTGCGCCTGGGGGGGCCGGTTCTGCCGCTCCTGAAGGAAGTGGCGCCACCCGCGGTCCTGGCCGACCGCCGGCAGCTGGCCACCCTCGTCAAAGCCCTGCCCGTCACCCTCACCACCCCCCGTCCCCTGGCAGAGGCCATCTCCACGGCCGGTGGGCTCGACCTGGCCGAGCTGGATGAGCATCTCATGATCCGGTGCCTGCCCGGCATCTTCGCCGCCGGCGAGATGCTGGATTTCGAAGCCCCCACCGGCGGCTATCTGCTGCAGGCCGCCTTTGCCACCGGCTTCTGCGCCGGCCACGGCATGCGCCGCTGGCTGTCGGCCCATCGAGCGCCGGCACCATGATCAGCCGCCTGCCTTCGGCCGCCCCCCCTCTCCTGGTGGGCCTCTTGATTTTCCTTCTGGTGCTGGGCAGCCGCTCGGCCGGTCTCCTGCAAGGCCTGGAGCTGGCCCTCTACGACGGCCTGGCAGCCCTGCAGCCAGCCGCCGGGCCGCCACCGGTGACCCTGGTGCTCATCGACGAGAAGGATGTCGAGGCCCTGGGCTTCTGGCCGCCTTCGGACGGCGTGCTGGCCCGGTTGAGCACCCTGCTGCTGGTCCATGAGCCCCGGGCCGTCGGCTTCGATCTCTACCGGGACCGGCCGGTGGCCCCGGGCAGCGAGGAGCTGGACCGGCTCCTCGCCACCGCTCCCTCCCTGGTCTGGATCGCCAAGTTCGGCGGCCCTGGCGAGACAGCGGTAGCGCCGCCGGCCGCCCTGGCCGATCCGGATCGGGTGGGCTTCTCGGACCTCTTGCTGGATCCGGGCGGCATCGTCCGGCGGGCTGCCCTGTTTCTGGACGATGGCGAGACGGCGAGCTGGGCCTTCGCCCTGCAGCTGGCCCGCCGCTATCTGTTGCCTCTGGGGGTGGTCCCGGCCCCCGATCCGGAGGAGCCGGAGCTGCTGCAGCTGGGCGCGGCCTCGTTTCGGCCCCTGGACCGGACCGCTGGCGGCTACCAGCGGCTGGACGCCCGGGGCTACCAGATCCTGGTGGACGCCGCCGCCCTGGCGGCCGATCTGCCGGTGCTGTCGCTGCGCCAAGTCCTGGCCGGTGATCTCGATCCACGGCTCATCCGGGAGCGGGTGGTGCTGGTGGGGGTGTCGGCAGCCAGCATCAAGGATCTGTTCTACACCCCCCGGAACCGCTGGCAGGCCGACGCCGCGCCGACGCCGGGGGTGGCCATCCACGCCGCCCTGGTGGCCCAGCTCATCGCGGCGGCCCGCGGCGGCCGCCCGCCCCTGGCCTGGGCTGGGGAGATGACCGAGATCCTCGTTCTCCTGGCGGCCGCCCTTCTGGGGGGATGGGCCGGGCTGCAGGGTCCCTCGCCGTGGCGCTTCCTGCTCCTGGCCGGCGGCGGCAGCGCCATCCTGGCCGGCACCGGCGGCGCTGCCCTTGCCCTGGGCTCCTGGCTGCCCATGGCCGCGCCCCTGGTGGCCTTTCTCGGCTCGGCCACCGGCGCGGTCGCCTATGGAGTGAGCCGGGAGCGGCGCCAGCGGCAGCAGCTCATGGAGATCTTCTCCCGCCATGTCTCGGATGAGGTGGCGGCCACCCTTTGGCAGGAGCGCCACCAGTTCCTGGAGGGGGGACGGCCCAGGCCCCGCAAGCTGACAGCCACCGTGCTCTTCACCGATCTGGTCGGCTTCACCACCCTGGCCGAGGGCCTTTCGCCGGCGGCCCTCCTGGCGTGGCTCAACGAGTATCTCACCGCCATGGCCGAGGAGGTCAGCGCCCACGGCGGCATCGTCAACAAGTACATCGGCGATGCCATCATGGCGGTCTTCGGTGTGCCGCTTGCCCGGGAGGGTGACAGCGGAGCGGCCGCCGACGCCGGGCGGGCGGTGGCCTGCGCCCTGGCCATGGGCCGAAGGCTGGCCCAGCTCAACCGCCGGTGGCACGAGACCGGCCAGCCGCTGGTGGGGATGCGGATCGGCATTGCCACCGGCCCCCTGGTGGCCGGCTCGGTGGGCGCCGCCCGCCGCCTGGAATACACGGTGCTGGGGGACACGGTGAACACCGCCGCCCGTCTGGAGAGCTACGACAAGGCCAGCTTCCGGCCGGATCCCCTCCGGACGCCGTGCCGCGTCCTGGTCACCGGCGCCACCTGGACCCTGGTGGCCGATCGCTTCCAGGCCGAGTCGGTGGGGCAGATCCAGCTGCGAGGCAAAGGCGAGACGGTGCCGGTGTACCGGCTGCACCAGGAAGCGGCGGGGTGAGACGCCGCAGGAGGGGAGGCGGCCTCAGCGCAGGGTCACATCCACCCGGCTGCCACCCACCCCTTCCGGACCGCTTACCGCCTCGGCCACCGCCGGCGCAGACAGAAAGATCCGCGCCGGCTCCACCGGCCCCTGCTCGATCAGGAGATCCTGCAGCACCGTTGCCCGCTCGCCGGCCAGCTTGGCCAGCTCGGTGGCCGGCACTGCCAGCCGCTGCCGGAGGGCCGCCTCCATCTCCGCTGGTGGCGGGTCCCGGGGGATGCCGAGGAGATTGCGCGGCCGGGGCAGGCCCGCCTCCCGATAGGCCGCGGCCAGGTAGCGGCCGTATTCCTCGGCCCCGATGGTGACCGACTCCGGCTCCCCCTGCCCGCCGGTCTGTCGCAGCTTCTGCACCCGCAGCATACGCTGGAAGCGTGCCTCAGCCAGGGCCTGGGCATCCACCACCGGGTCGGCCAGGCCGGCCAGCTCCACCTTGAGCCCGGGCCGGTCGCGGATGGCCTGGGCCAGGAGCACCGCCTTTTCCAGACCTTCCGGCCGAACCTGGGCCAGGCCAGGCTGAAAGCCCACGAAGCTCACCTCCTTGCCTTCCGGGATCAGGGCGGCCAGGAGAGCGAAGGGCGCGGTCACCGCCTTGGCGATCAGGTTGAAAAGAGCGGTGGCGATCACTTGGCCGAGGTTGAACTCCGGATCATCGGTACGGCCCTGCACCGGGATGTTGAGGGTAATCTCCCCTTTGCGGTTCTTCAGCAGGGCGACGGCCAGCTGCAGGGGCAGCTGCACCGCGTCCGGGCTCGCCACTTGCTCGCCCAGGAGGAACTGGTCCAGGAAGGCATGGTTGTTGCCGGTCAGGACCCCGTCCTTGATGGTGTAGGACAGATCCAGGGAGAGCTTGCCCCGGTCGGTCCGGTAGCCCACGAACTTCTCGGTATAGGGGGTGGTGGGCGTCAGATCCAGCCCCTTGCAGGTGATGGTCACCTCCCCGGCCACCCGCTCGCCGAACGGCTGCACGGCACCGTGCACCGCCAGGGGGGCGTGGCGATCCACCATCCCCTGCAGAGCAAAGGCAACCGACGCCTCCGGCGTGGTGGCCAACCCGGTGACCTCGCCGGCCAGCTCGTCCAGTCGGGCCGCGTAGTGAGGCTGCACGCTCTGATCCAGGAAGGTCAGCCCCCCTTTGGCCAGCCGCAGCCGCTCCAGAGCGAAGCCCAACGGCTGCCCAGTCGGCTCCGGCTGGGCTCCTGGCCGGCTGGCAGGCCCTTCCCGGACCAGGCCCAGGAGGTTCAACTGGCCATCCGGCTGCACCCGCGGGTGGAGGGTGAGGCCCCGCCAGTCCACCTCGGTGATCGCCAGACGGGGCGGGGTGGTGGTGAAGCGCACCGGACCGGCCGCCAGCCGCTCCCAGGCCAGGAGGTCCTCCCCCAGGAGGGGATCCAGGGCCCGCAGGCGGTCCACCGCCAGGCGGCCCCGGAAGCTGGCCGCCGGGCTACCGCGGCCTGCCGCCAGCTCCAGCTCGCCCTCCACCATGGCCTGGCCTTCCTTGACCAGGATCTTCAGCCACGGGTCGATGTAGCCCTGGAAGGCGGCCAGGCCCAGGCCCCGGAGGTCGACGGCCAACCGGGCCTTCTGCGCCTGGGCATCCAGGCTGCCGTGCACCGACAGCTTGCCGCCCTTGCCTACCTTGGCCCCCAGCTCCACCCGCACCGTCTCCTTGGGCGGCAGCAGCAAAGGACCGGCCTGCAGCCCGAGATCGCTCAGCGCCAGACGCACCGGCACCGGGGTGGAGGCATCGGTGAAATCCAGCCCCACCCCTTCGACAGCCAGCCGGTCCAGACGCAAGGCCAGGCCGGGGGAGGACGAGGCGGCGCCTTTGGCCGTGCTCTTCCCGGGTCTGGACGTTCGGGCCAGCAGGCCCTGGAGGCTCATCTGCCCGTCCGCCTGCCGGGTCAAAGCCACCCGGCCCTTGGCCAGCCGCAGCTCCCGGGCGGCCAGGGTGGAGGCGCCCGTGTCCAGGGCCAGTCCGGTGAGCGCGATCCGGCCCAGGGACAAGGCCTCGATCTTCCCTTGCCGGACGGCCAGATCGCTGATGGACAACGACAGATCCTGAAGCCGCAGGTTGGCGGTGCCGGCGGCTGTCACCTCGAAACCGGCGTCGCAGGCCGCCGTTCCCGCCACCTCGACGCCACTGGCCAGATACGGCCGGCCGTAAGGCAGGTAATGGGCCAGCGGCAGGCCAGCCAGCGCCAGCCGGCCGCGCATGGCCCGGGATGCCGGCTGCAGATGGCCCGCCACGGACAGGGTCTCGCCGGCGCCGGTGCGACCCGCCAGGGTCAGTTCGGCCGGCTGGTCCCCAGGCAAGGCCAACCCCTGCAGGCGTATGGTCAGGTCCTGGAGCTGGGTGGCAAAGGGCGGCTGCACCGTCTCGTCGGCAAAGGACAGGGCGCCTCCGGTCACGGCCAGCTCGGCAATGGCCAGATCCAGGCCCGGTCCGGCTGGCTGGCGGTCCGCCTTCCCGGAAGCAGCCGGCACCAGGCTCAGGGGACTGAGATCGCCATCCTGGGAGCGCACAACGGTCAGCCGCGGCTCCATCAGGGCCAACCGGTCAAGACGGAGCGAGCCGGCCAGCAGGTTGCTGCCGGTCAGCCGCACCGTTAGCCCCTCCAGGTGGAAAAAGGTTCGGCCCGCGGTATCCGCAACCGAGCTCCGGCCCAAAGCCAGGTCGCCGGCAAGGATCAGCTGATCCCCCGCCGCATCCCGGTAAAGGTCTGCGACCAGCTGCCCGGAAAGCCTGCCGGGCCGGAGGGAGAGACCGGGCAGCGGTGGTGCGTAGGCCAGATAGAAGGCAGGGTCAACGGGGCCGAAGCGGGCCTCCACCCGACCCCGGCGGTCCGCGGCCAGAGGCCGCAGGTGGCCGCGCAGCTTCACCGGGGCGCCGTTCACCAGGCAGGCCAGCACCGCACGCAGGGGCCGATCCGAATCCTCAGGCCGCAGGGAGAGGGAGGGGACGGCCAGGGCCAGGAGGTCAACCCGGTGCCGGGTTCCGGTTACCCCGTCCAGGAAATCGAGGCCGCCGCCGGTCAGCCGCAGATCGTCGATCATGAGGGGTAGCCCAGGTCTGGTGGGGGCCGCGGGCGTTTCGGCCGCGGCCGGTGGGCCGGCCAGCAGATCGGCAATAGTGAGCTGGCCTGCCTGATCCCGGCCCAGGCGGGCGTAGGGCTCGTCCAGATGGACCGCGGCCAGCGCCACCGCCCCTTCCCACAAGGAGCGCCAGTCCACATCGACAAACAGCCGCCGCCAGCCGGCCTCGGACCCCACTGCCAGGTCGCGCACCGTCAGCTGCAGCAGGAAGGGGTGGAAGCTCACCGCCCCCACCTGCACCGGCCGGTGCACCACCCGGGGCAGGCGGCTTTGGACCAGATGGCGCACCAGCCAGGGAACCCCGTAAAAGCCGGCCAGGGAGTATCCCAGGAAGCAGGCGGCCAGCCAGATAAGCGGCCGCAGCCAAGGTGGAATCCTTCGGCGAGCAGGCGCCTCCTCGGTCATGGCAGCGACCTCCTTTGCCCAAGAAGTGCTGGAGCCGCAGACCGCGTGGTCTTGGCCCCCTGCATCCCATGATTCCCATGATTCTCATAACTCCCAGAAATCCCATGAGAGTTATGGGAGCTGTGGGATCGATGGCTCAGCCGGCCGTGGCCAGCCTGGTGATCCGCACCTGGGGGCCGACCGGCGCCCAGATCGCCGGATCGGTGGTCGTAAAGAAAACCTCGGTGGGGATGCCGCAGGCCGCTGCCAGATGGCTGACCCCGGAGTCGTTGCCGAGATAGGCCACCGCCTCGGCCGCCAGCCGCTGCCGCAGCTCGCTCAAGGCTGGCATGACCACCATCTCGGCCGGCAGGCCGGCCAAGAGATCCCGGAAGACCGGCACAAGATCCAGATCCGCCTCGCCGAAGGAGACGATCAGTCCCGGGCCGCCAGCGGCCAGCCACGCCCGGGCCCGGGTCGCGAACTGCGCCGGGGGAGCGTTCTTGGCCGGCGAGCCGCTGCCCGGGTGCAGCCACAGGCGGCCCGGGCCTGCCCCGGGCCCCCGGTCCAGAAGGGCGGCCGTCGGCTCGTCCCCGGTGGCGGCCAGTCCGCAGGCGGCCAGCATCTGCTGCACCACATGCGGCGGCGTCCGGGGGCGGGAAGGCAGGGACCAGAAGCCGCGGGCGCCGCAGGCCGCTGCCCCCCGGGCCAGGCCGCCATCGCCGTCCGGCAGGAAGGAGTAGAGGTCGGCCCCCTGGAGAAGCCGGGTCAGCTCCGGGGTCGGCCCGGCCAGAAGGCTCGCCACCAGGGCCGAGTCGATATCGACAAAGCGGTGGGCGAGGCCGGTACCGGCCACCAGATCCCAGTACGAGCGCCGGGTGACCAGGGTCAGCTGGCGGTGCCGGCGGCCCAGGGCGGCCAGGAGCGGCAGGGTGAGGATGAAATCCCCCAGGCCGCCGGAGCGCAGGACCACTGCCGGTGCCCGCCCGTCGGGCCCTTGCGCCGCCGTTGCCGGTGTCATCTGCCAGCGGTCTAGATGCCGTCCCCCATGGGGGCCGGGGGCGGCGACGCCGGGGGCGGGGCCCGGCGGCCGAAGAAGGCGGCGATGGTGCCGAGCACCTTCTGCACCCCCCGCCAGAGCCTGGGCAGAAGCCAGGCCATGCAAAGGAGACACAGCACCAGAAGCGCGAGAAAGAGGCCGGGATGGTGGAGAGCGGTCCACAGCCCGGCCACCACGGCCAGGTCCTCGACCAGGGAGGCAGCCCAGTTGGTGAAGGGCTCCGGCGAGGTGTTGATGAGCACCCGGCTGCCAGCCTTGGTGGCGTGGCTGGTGGTGGCGAGGCCGCCGCCCACGATGGCGGCCGCCAGGCCCACCGCCGGGTCCAGGTGCCAGACGGCGCCGGCTGCCAGGGCGGCGCCCATGGGGATGCGGACAAAGGTGTGAATGGTGTCCCAGCCCGTGTCCACCCCCGGGGTCTTGTCGACAAAGAACTCCACCAGGTACATGAAGCCGGCGGCGACAATCACCGGCGGGTGGGTGAGGATGGCGAGCCCGGCGGGCAGGACCAAGTCACCCCGGGAGCCCAGGACGCCCAGGACCAGGATGGTGGCGTAGAGGTTGATGCCGCTGGCCCAGGCAGAGCCCAGGGTCAGGGCGATGAGCTGGGTGACCGAGTGGAGCTGCTCCATGGGCGCCCCTCCTTGTCATGCCGTTTCCCGCAGTCTGCCATTTCCCGGGGTGTCTTGGGAAGCCCCTGAGAGTTGCCATACGCGGGGCGCACCCGATTGGGTGAAACGCCGGCAGTCCTCCATGGTGTCTCCCACAGGTCCTACAGGTCCTATATGTCCTATGGGTCCATGGGAGGAGCTATGGGACCTGTGGGTTACCAGACGCGGGGCGCGCCAAAATGAACGAACGGCCCGGAAGTCCGCTCCGGTGGCCGATGTTTCTTGGGGGAGAGGCGCCGGGCAGCGGGCGGTCAGACAAGGGAGGCCGGCGCCGCCGGGAGCGACGGCGCCGGGGAAGCGGCGGTCAACGGAAGTGGCGATCCACGGTCTGGATGCGGCTGTGGATGGGTGGCACCGCCTCGGGGTCGATGTGCACGTCCAGCACCGTCGGCTGGCCGGACTCCAGGATGTTGGCCACCAGATCCGGGGTGATGCCACCGGCCCAATCCACCCGGATGCCCCGGGCGCCCAGGCCCTCGGCCACCCGGGCGAAATCCACCTGCTGGAACTGGGACGGGATGCCCTCGGGGATCGGCTTCTTGAACAGGCGCCGGCCGTGGTAGACCATGCCCAGCATGGCGTTGTTGAGCACCACCCAGATGACCGGGACCCGGTAGTTGACGGCGGTGGCCACCTCGAAGCCGTTCATGAGGAAGGAGCCGTCGCCGACCAGGGCGACGATGGGCCGGTCGGGAAACGCCAGCTTGGCGCCCACCGGCGCGGCCACCGCGTAGCCCATGGAGGCGAAGCCCAGGGAGACATAGAAGGAGTAGGGCCGCTCCATGACGAGATGGCGGATCGCCCAGGCCATGGAGTTGCCGCAATCGGCGAAGAAGATGGTGTCGGCGGGAAAGCTCTTCTGGATATCCTCCACCAGGTCCTGGGGGTGGTAGCGGCCGTTGCGGGGCTCCGGGCTCCGGTTGGCATCGCGATGCTTGAGCCGGAGCACCGCCACCTCCGGCCCCCGGCTGGAGCCGGCCGCAGGTTTGGTGCCGGCCGCCTCCGCCTGGCGCTGCGCCTCGTAGTCCAGCTCCAGGAGCACCGTCCGGGCGTCCCCCAGGAGCCGGATGCAGACATCGAAGTTCTTGCCGATCTCCTCGAAATCGATGTCGATCTGGATCAGGCATTGGCTGGGCTCCAGGCGGCGGTCCCAGCCGGAGGTCATCATCTCGTTGAAGGAGGTGCCCACCGCCAGCATGACATCCACCTCGCTTTCGACGATATACTCCTTGGCCACCGGCGAGCCGGCAAAGCCCAGGACCCCCAGGGACAGGGGATGGCTTTCCGGAAACACCCCTTTCGCCTTGGGGGAGGTGGCCACCGGGATGTCGAGCCGCTCGGCGAGCTTTCTCAGCTCCTCGGCGCCCCGGGAGCGGACCACCCCCCAGCCGGCGATGATCACCGGTCGCTTGGCGGCCAAGAGCCGCGCCGCTGCCTTGCGCACGCCGTCGCGGTCGAAGAACCGGCCAGGCTCCGGGATCGTGCAGCGGCTGTCCTTGCGCACCCGCCGCTTCATGATGTCCGCCGGCAGGCTGAGATGCACCGGCCGGTTGCGCTCGGACAAGGCGGTGCGGATCGCCTTTTGCACCATGTACTCGGCGCGTTTCTCGTTCATCATCAGGCCGCTGTAGCGCGTGAAGTGGCGGTAGATGCTGGAGGTGGTCACGCCCTCCGAGCCGGTTTCCTGGATCGCCCCCTTGCCGAACACCGAGGTGGCCACCTGACCGGTGAGGGTCAGGACCGGGATGCTGTCCGCATAGGCGCTGGCTATGCCGGTGATGAGATTGGAGGCACCGGGCCCCGCCGTGGCACAACAGACCCCCAGCCGGCCGGAAAGCCGGGCATAGCCGTCGGCCATGAAGGCCGCCCCCTCCTCGTGCTTGGTGACGATGGGCTTGATATTCCTCCGCTTGTAGAGGGCGCAGTTGAGGTCCTCGATGGCGCCGCCCGGCACCCCGAAGACATACTCGACCCCAATGTCTTCCAGCATGGCAACCACAAGCTCCGCGGTCTTCATGTCTCCTCTCCCTCCCTCGCTGCGAACGATTCTGACTCCCGGCTCGTGCCGGGAGTGTGGCATCACATATCATAGCAAGAAAGGCAGTGGGATTGGTACCCCTCAACCCGAGTGGTCAGGTCGAAATTCTCAAATAATGATTGACAGATGCACGACCAATCAGTTATCCACTATTGTTCCTTGTCCCCCTCCGGCTTTCGGCGTAGCCGGCGTTTCGCAGGCTGGAAATCTCACCGTTCGGAACGATCCTGGCGCCGGTTCGGAAGGGTCGTCCTGCACCGACATCCTCAGGAGTGAACAGCACGTGGACTACCCCCAAGGCGTTGTGCGCCACCCTCATGATCTGGGGTGGGAAGCAGGCCATCCGTCACAGATCCTGTTCCAGCTGACCGCAGCCCAGGCCCTCTTTGCCGCCCATGATCTGCGGCTCTTTGAATCCATGGACCAGGGCTCCCGGACGCTCCCGGAGATCTGTACCAGGCTGGGGATTCAGGAGCGGGCCGGCCAGGCGCTCTTGTCGATGTGCGCAGGCCTCGGCTACGTCGTCCGCGACCAGGACGGCTCCTATCTCCTGGCGGACAGTGCCCGGAAATACCTGCTGCCGGACAGCCCGGTCTATTTCGGTGGTGCCCTCGATCAGGCCATTGCCGCCAGCGAGGTGCTGTCCTTTGCGGGTGTCAAGAAGGCGCTGCTGAGCAACCAGGCGCAGGTGTACGGCGGCGAGAAGCTCTTCGAGTCCCACGAGACCCAGAAGCAGCGCGCCCGCACCTTCACTCGGGCCATGCACAGCAAGAGCCTGGCGGCGGCTGCCGCCTGGCCACAGGTTGTTGACCTCGGGGCACATACCCATTTGCTGGACGTGGGTGGTGGCTCGGGAGCCCATGCCATCGGCGCCTGCCGGCAAGCCCCGCATCTTCGCGCCACGGTCTTCGATCGCCCCCTGATCTGCGAGCTGGCAGGCGAGCTGATCGGCGAAGCGGGCCTGGCCGACCGCATCCGGACTGTAGCCGGGAACATGTGGACCGACCCGCTTCCTCGGGCAGACGTGCACTTCTTCTCAGACATCTTCCATGACTGGCCCCATGACAAATGCGCCTTTCTCGCCCGCAAGAGCTTTGAAGCCCTGCCCCCCGGGGGAAAGATCCTCATCCACGAGATGCTGCTGAACGACGACAAAACCGGGCCCTTCGCCGCGGCCGCTTACAACATCCAGATGCTGCTCTGGACCGAGGGGCAGCAATGGTCGGGACAGGAGCTGCGGCAGATCCTCACCGAAGCCGGTTTTGCGGATTTCAGGACCGCGGCCACCGGCTTCGGGGACTGGCAGCTGGCGTCGGCAGTGAAGCCAGGCAACTAATCGGTGCCCTCCGAGTCAGTCCCAGTTTTGGACCAGAAGCTCCCTTTTTTCCACGGCCAGCGCCCCATGCTCCGCCAGCACCTTCGCACGATCGCCGTCTCCTGGCGTCTGTTTGGCCCCGGCAAGGTGTTCTTCGGCCAACTCCTGGCCGAGCCTCTGATGAAGCTCTTCAACTGGACGACCCTGGAGCTCGATCCGGTGCTCTTCCCGCGGATCGCCTCTTGCCGGGTTGAACGGCCGCTCTTCATCATCGGCCATCCCCGCAGCGGCACCACCTTCCTCCACCACCTGCTCACCCAGGCGGAGGGTGTCGCCCCTTTCCAGGCGTGGCACATCTTCTTTCCGGCCATCACGGCCCGCAAGCTCGTGAAGCCGCTGATCGATCTGGCCATCCGCCGGGGCAAGGCCGAAGTGATGCCCGAGTGGACGGGCCATCGGATGATGCTGGACCAGCCCGAGGAGGAAGAGATGCTTTTCCTCCAAAATGACGACACCCAGTTCGTGGCTGCCGGCCTCCTGGGCTTCGACGACCGGGACTACCCAGAGCTGCGCTTCCATGACCAGCAGCCCCGGGAGCACCGCCTCCGCTCCATGCGCTTCCTGGACGGCTGCTTCCGGCGCCATCTCGTCTACACCGGCATGACCCGGATCGTTGCCCAGACCCATTTCTCCACCCACCGGCTGCAGACCATCCTGGAGTATTATCCGGATGCCCGCTTCGTGTACCTGGTTCGCAACCCGTTACAGGTGGTACCGTCCTTCCTCTCCCTGCTCCACAAGAGCATGGCCTTTCGTTGGGGTGCTGACCGCCTGCCACCCGAAGTCTGGAGTCGGTATTACCTCCGCCGCTATCAGGCCAGTATCGATCTCCATCGCTACTTTCATGATCTCTGGCTGACTGGAGCCATTCCCCCTGGCAGGGTCTTGATCATCCGTTACGACGACCTGATATCAGATCTGACGAGCATTGTGACAAAGATCGCCGCGTTTGCTGGACTGGAGCTGACCCCGGCTCTTCAGGCCCAATTGGCCGATAGGGCCGTCAATCAGGGCCGTTACCAGCGACGGCACGAAGTCATGCCTCTCGAGGCCTTTGGCCTCACCGAAGCACGGATCCGTGAGGACTTTGCATTTGTGCTCAGGGAATTCGGCTGGTACCAGCCTGACAGCGACAGGAACGGCGGGAGACAAGCTTACCGTGAAAGACACGGACACTGAGAGCAAAGATTCGTTGTCCCGGCCTTGGCACTGGATCAAGGCCGGCGGTGTTGCTTGAGCTTTTTGGAGGACTCGATATCAAACGGTGGCAGCGCTGGGCAACAAGCTGTAGCGACGTAGCGCCATAATCCAGCGTGGTGCGT
>JBFMBH010000091.1 GCA_040755095.1 Thermodesulfobacteriota bacterium | reverse complement strand
GGGCCGCCCGCCCGGCCCGCGGCGGCCGGCCGCCGCGGGTGGTGCGGCCAGGGCCGGTTGGAAGAGGACGCGGCCCAGGCCGGGATCCCGGCGGCCGTCGAAGAGGGTGGCCTCGATGGCCCCGGCCTCCGGGCTGCCCCACCAGTTGCCGGCCGCCTCCAGGTCCCACATCTGCTTTTCCCCCAGGCTGAGGTTGTACCAGCCATTGCCGGCCAGCAGGTTGCCCCGGATGGCCAGGCGGCCGGTGTTCCAGGGCACGCCGCTGCGGTCCGGCTCGAAGAAGTCGGTGATGTTCTGGCCGGAAGGGGCGAGAAAGATCCCGATGCGGTTGCCGCTGATCCGGTTGTTCAGGAGGCCCACCGGCCCCTCCATGCGGGTGAAGCGGATGCCCAGATCGTTGTCCACGAAGTCGCTGTGCTCCACCAGAAGATAGGCGCGGCCGAAGCGCAGCCCCTCCTGGTTGCCGGCGAAGAGGCAGTCCGCAACCCGGGCGGTGGCAAAATGGACTTGCAGCCCGGAGAAGGCGTGGTGGAAGCGGCAGAAGCGGAAGAGACTCTCGCCGCTGGCGGCAAAGAGCAGCACGTACGACCAGTCCCGGGCGGCCGGCGCCGCGGCCGCCGACTGGAAGACGACGGGCGCCTCCGGTGTGCCCTCCGCCAGGATCCGGCCCAGCACCCGGATCTCGCCGTCGCCGATGCCGTCGTGGTTGCGGTCCTGGGGCTGAAATTGGACCCGGGTGCCGGGCAGGAGGCGCAGGGTGGCCCCTTTGGCCACCACCACCACGCCGGTGACCAGGATCTCCCCGGACCAGACGGTGTCGGCAATGAGGACCGCCTCCGCCTGCGGGCGGACGGCGGCGGCCCAGCCCGGACTGGCCAGACCGGCCAGGAGCGCCAGCCCGGCGGCAAGATCAGCCAGCCGGAAGCCCCTCATGGCCGCTCCTCCGGGGCGGCCGGGCCGGGGCCAACCGGCAGCAGGGCGGCAAAGGAGGGCTCCGGCATGATCGGCCCGGCCAAAAGCTCGATGCCGGCGCGCATCTCCCCGGCCGCCACCGCCAGGGAGTGGTTGGCCGAGCCCTGGTAAAGGCCGAAGCGCTCGCCGGCCACCGGGGCGGCGCCCAGATGCTCCCGGGCCTGCAGGTAGTAGCTGCCGCCCGCCGGCAGCCGCAGCCGGAAGCGGCCCGCCTCGTCGCTCATGGTCATGGCCGGGGTGAGGAGCCTTATGGCGTGCATCTGGAACAAAGGATGCTGGTCGGCCGGGTAGGCCGTGACGTAGAGCCCGGCCAGGGGCAGGCCGGCCAGGTCCACCACCTGGCCCTGGATCAGGGTGGGCGGGCCGGAGCCGGCAGCGCCGGCGGGCATCTGCGGGGCGGGCACCCCGGCCAGGGCCGTCTGGCGGCGGTCGGCCTGCCGCCGGCCCCGGGGATCGACCGCCGCCGGATCCAGGAACGCGGCCAGGTCGTCCCGGGGGTAGCAGGAGATGGCCAGCTCGCAGGACTGGCCGGCGGCCAAAGTCAGCGGGCTCGCCGCCGGCAGGCAGAACAGGTCGCCCGCCGCCAGGGGACCCAGGGCGCCCGGGCCCTGGCGCTGGCGGCCCACCACCACAAAGGCGCCGGCCTCCAGCGTCAAGGCGAAGCGGCCGTCCGCTTCCAGGGTGCGGGTCTGCAGGCCCATGCCCCGGTAGCGGCCGTCCTCCGCGGCGTATACCGAGACCGAGCCCCGGTCGAGGGGCTGGCCCTGGAAGAGGAGCTGGCCGCGGATGCCGGTGGGGCCGGGCCGGCACTCCGGCTCCCCGGCTGGCACCAGCAGGATGGGCAGCCAGCGCTCCTCGCCGGTCACCGCCAGGGGGTTGAGGCCGTGGTAGGCGAAAAGAGGGCCGTCCTCGTCCTCGCCCTGGGCAATCAGATAGTAGGAGCCCGCCGCCAGCTCCAGGCGGAACTGGCCAGGCTTCTCCCCTGGCTGGCTGGCCACAGCGCCCTGCCGGGTCAGGAAGGCGTCAAGGCTGGGGAAGGCCAGCACGGTGGCGCCGGCCACCGGGCCCCGGCGGGAGAGGGCGATGCCCTGTACCACGGCGGCCAACGCCTCGCTGCCGCAGCCGATGACCGCGACCAGGACAAGGAGCCCCGGCAGGGCGGCGGGAAATCTCACTCCACCACCTGGATGGGGATCTCTTGACCTGCCGCCCCTTCGAAAAAGGCCCGCAGGCGGGGCCGGCCCGGGTCGACCATGGAAACGATCACCTGGTAGAGGCCGCTCTTGTCGGCCAGGATCCGATCGAGACCGGTGGGGGTGTCCCGGCGAGGATCATGGGGCCAGCCGACCCGGTGCATATGATAGATGGCGAGGAGGGCATCGCCGGCCGCCGCCGCGGCATCCAGATGCGCGGCCAGCTCGCCGGGATCGGCGACCCAGCCCCGCCGCTCCGGGGGCGTTTCCGACGGCACGGCATGGGCGGCCATGATCGCGTCCATGAGGCCCCGATACGGCTCCTGATCCCGGACGTTGCGGATGAGGGGGATGGTCCGGTGCACCACCAGCCGGCGGTCTGCCTTCATCCCGGCCAGAAGGCCGAAGGCCTTGGGCTCCCGGGTCTCGCCGGGCAGGAAAAGGCCGTTCAGCTTGCGCCGGCAGTGGGAAACAAGGATCTCCGCCTGGGCGGCGGGCAGACACAGACAGGCCTCGGGGTTGAAAGCCAAGCCCATGGGGAGCTGTTCCAGGAAGGGCCGAAAGCGATGGGACGAAGCGCGCAGGCGCCACACGGTAGAATCGAAATCTACCCGAGCTGCCGGGGGGATGCAAGACAGGGCCGGCGCCGGCCGCAGCAGGCGCCGGCCCTGGCAGATCCAGGGATTCTACGGTAGAGTAGCACCTGGAGCCGAGGTCGGGGACGCTGCCGCCGGCCGTTTCTCCTCTTTGAAGCTTCAGGAGGCCACATCATGAGACAGGCCTGGCGGGCCGCTGTCGTCCTCGTCGCCGTTGTCACGGCCTTGTCCTCCGGGGCCGCGGCTCAGCCGCCGGCTGGCACCGGCACCGTGAGCGGACAGCTCATGGCCGAGGGCCAGCCGCTGGCGGAAGGGGTGATCGCCTTCTTCAACCTGGCCACCGGACCGGCGCCGGACCAGGGCACGGTCCGCCGCATCCCGGACGGGGTGGCGGTGGTGGCCCAGGGCCGCTTCACCATCCAGCTGCCGCCGGGCCGCTACCATCTGGGAGCCCTGGCCAGGCCGGTCGCCGCCGGTCCCGGGCCACCGCGGCCAGGGGAGAAGTTCTATTTCGCCCGGGACGGCGAGGGCCGGCTCCGGATCCTGGAGGTTTTGGTGACCGGGCTGGAGGCCGGTGATATTCCGGTGCAGCTGGCCACTGGTTTTGCCGAGCGCGGCGAGACCTTCGCCGTCCAGGGCCGGGTGCTGGACGAGGAGGGCAAGCCTTTGCCCGGCGTGGTCATCCTGGTCAAGAAACAGCTCAACACCCCCCGCCCGGACTTCGCCTCCGATCCCACCGCTGCCGATGGCTCCTTCAGCCTGCACCTGCCGGCGCCCGGTCCCTATTATCTCCTGGCCCGGGAGCATCTGGGCATCGGCCGGCCGCTTTCCGGCAGCCGGATCGGCATCTTCGGCGGCGCCGAGCCGGCCCAGGTCCAGGGGGCGGCCGGGGCCACGGTGCCCGGCATCGAGATCCGGGCCGCCAAGGTGCCGGAGCCTGGCGCCGACCGGCCGGAGGTGATCACCGATCCCGCCAAGGCCGAGGAGAAGCGGGAGGAGAAGCTCCGGCAGCGGGAGCAGGTGATGCCCTTCGGTGGCAGCGCCCCCTGATCGAGGAGCCATGGGCTTTCCGGGTCTTCTCCTGGCGCTCCTGGCGCTCCTGGCCCTGCCGGGTGCGGCTTTGGCCCGGGTGCTGGCGGAGGATGCCCTCTGGCAGGGCACGGTGGAGCTGCCGGAGGATCTCCTGGTGCCGGCCGGACGCACCCTGACCATCGCCGCCGGCACCCAGGTGCTGGTCGAGCCCGCGGACAGCACCCGCATCGATCCCGAGTACCTGGCCCATGGCACCGAGATCGCGGTGCGCGGCCGGCTGCGGATCCTGGGCACGGCTGACCAGCCGGTGCGCTTCCTTCTGGCCTCGGCCGGTGACCGGGAGCGCTGGGCTGGCCTGGTCGTGGACGGCGGCAGCCTGGAGGCGGCCGGCGCGGTCATCCGGGATGCCGAGGCCGGGGTGCAGGTGCAGGCCGGCAGCGCCAGCCTGGCCGGGGTCGTGGTGGAGGCCTGCCGCTACGGGGTGGTGGGCCTCGGGCCCCGGGCGGAGCTGACCCTGAGCCACTCCGCCATCCGGGACAACGACTACGGGCTCCTGCTCCTGGCCGGCGCCCAGGCCCGGGAGGAGGAGCTGACGCTGGCCGGCAACCGCCGGCGGGATCGCCTCTTCCGGCCGGCGGTGCCGGTGCCGGTGGAGCCACCGGCCCCCCAGCCGGCGGGGCTGGCCGAGCGGCCCCTGGCCCGGGTCTATGGCGACGAGGCCCTGGTGGGGGAGACCCTGTGGCAGGGCCGGATCCTTGTCCAGGGCACCGTGCGGGTGCCGGCAGACAGCCGGCTGGTCATCCTGCCCGGCACCCTGGTGGAGGTGGCCCGCCGGGATACGAATGGCGATGGCTACGGCGAGAACGGCCTGTCCATCCAGGGCCTGCTGGTGGCCAAAGGCACCCCGCATGCGCCCATCGTCTTCCGCTCCGCCGAGCCCCACCGGCAGCAGGGGGACTGGGACGCCATCAACATCCTGGGCAGCGACCAGGGCGACAACCTGGTGGAATTCTGCCGCATCGAGGACGCCTTCCGGGGGCTGCACTTCCATTTCTCGACGGTGACCGTCCGGGGCAGCCGGCTGGCCAACTGCCTGCGGGGGATGCAGTTCCAGGAGTCCCTGGTGACGGTCCGGGACAGCCTGTTTCTGGGCAACACCTCCGCCCTGCAAGCCCGGGACTCGGAGGTGCTCCTGGCGGGCAACCACTTCCTGGACAACGGCCAGGGCGTCAATGTCTTCCGTCTCGGCCTCACCGCCGCCGGCAACCTCTTTGCCGGCAACCTGGGGGACGGCCTGCGCATCCGGGAAGGGGTGTCGCGCCTTTTCGGCAACACCCTGGCTGGCAACCGGTCCGGCCTGGTGATGGCCGATGCCCGCTACGCGGTGCTCCAGGGCAACCTCCTGGCCGCCAACCACGAGGCTGGCCTCACCTTGCGCAGTTGCGACCACCTGGAGGTGAGCGGCAACGCCATGCTGGGCAACGGCCTGGCCGGGATCAACCTGGCGGACGTCCGGGCCGAGATCCGCGGCAACCTGGTGACCGACAACGGCGAGCGGGGTCTGGCCATCCAGTCCTTTGCCGGCAGGATCTCCGGCAACAATCTGGCGGCCAACGGCCTGTACGCCATCGGCATCGAGGCCAGCTCTGATATCGACGCCACCGGCAACTGGTGGGGGGGCTTGGATCCGGCCACGGTCATCTACGATGGTGCCGACGAGGCTGGCCTGGGCCGGGTGCTGGTGGAGCCCCCGGCGCCGGCGGCCTTGCCCTTCACCTGGCCCGTGGCCAGGGTGCCCTGTGATTCCACCTGGCGGGGCGCGGTGCGCCTGGAGCAGCGGGTGACGGTGCCGGCCGGGGTGACCCTGACCCTGGCGGCCGGCACCACGGTCACCTACCCGCGGCCCGCCACCCTGGCGGTCCACGGCCTCCTGGCGGCCCGCGGCGGGCCGGCGGCCCGCATCCGCTTCCAGGCCGGGGGCGAGGCCGGACCGGACGACTGGGACATGCTCTATTTCGAGCATGGCAACGGCAGCGTGCTCTCGGAGGTGGATTTCGTGGCCGGCAGCTGGGCGATTCACAGCCACCTCACCGACCTGGCGGTGACCGGCTGCCGCTTCCTGGACAACCGGGGGGGCATCCGCTTCCACGGCGGGCCGCTGGCGGTGCGCGGCTCCCTGTTCGCCGGCAACGGCATCGGGCTGCGCGCCTTCCGGGGGCTGGCCTCGGTGGAAGGGAGCGCCTTTGTCGCCAACGAGATCGGCGTCTTTGTCCGGGAAAAGGGCAAGCGGCTGGCGCTCCATGACAACAACTTCCTGGACAACCGGCGCTACGCCTTCCGCATGGGGGATTTCGCCGAGGACGACGTGGCGGCCGGCCACAACTACTGGGGCGCGGCGGGTCCTGGGGCCAGCATCTTCGATGGCGCCAGCGAGCCGGGGATCGGCCGGGTCCTCTACGAGCCGGTGCGCCTGGAGCCGGTGGCCATGACCCTTGCGAGGACGCCCTGATGGCCTGGTGGCTGGCGCTCTTCATCCTGCTCGCCGCTGGCCCGGCCCGGGCCGCCGAGCCGGCGATCCTGGCCGGCCGCCTCCTGGATGGGCAGGGCCAGCCGGTGGCCGGGGCCGAGGTCCTGCTCTATGACTCGGCCCAGGTCAAGCGACCGGCGGATTTCATCTCCCCGCCCACCGCGGCCGACGGCCGGTTCCGGCTGCAGGTGCCGGCGGGCCGCTACTGGGCGGTGGCCTTCTGGCGCCGCGCCGGCAGCCGGGTCGGGCCCTTGGCCCCGGGGGATCGCCATTCCGGCGAGCCCCGGATCGTGGATCTGGCCCCGGGGCAGGAGAGCGCGATCGAGCTTCAGGTCCTGGACCTCCAGGAGGCGGCCCGGCTGAGCCAGAAGCGGGGCGCCGAGACCGTTCAGGTCTCTGGCCGGGTGCTGGATGCGGCGGGACAGCCGGTGGCCATGGCCTATGTGCTGGGCCACCGCCAGCCGACCTGGCAGGGCCTGCCCGCCTATCTGTCCCCCTGGACCGGGCCGGACGGCCGCTTCCTCCTGCACCTGCCGGCTGGCCGCCTCTTTCTGGGCGCCAGCCGCCAGTTTCCGCCGCCAGCCATGACCCTGCGCCAGGAGCTCGTCCTGAGCACGGATCAGGAGGAGCTGGAGCTGGTCGTGGCCGGGCCGGCGCCAGGGGAGGCGCCAGCCGCCGGCCATGACGACGAGGAGCCCTGAGCTGGACCGGATGGACTCTATGGATCGGATGGATAGCGGGCTGGGCCGCCGCTCGGCGTGTGGCAACGCCCTGGCGGCGCTCGACGCCCTGGACCGCTGGTCGATCCTCGCCCTGGTGGTGCTGGTCCTGGCGGCATCCTGGCTGGTCTGGCAGGCCTGGGGTCAGGCAGGGCCGGAGGGGAGCGTCCTGCCGCCGGCGGCCCAGACGTCGATCGTGGGGCCGGATTTCGAGCCCCGGGTGGACCAGGCCCGGGATATGCTGGCCGGCGACAATCCGGAGCTGGCCGAGGAGCTGATCCGCGGCCTCACGGCCGACTATCCTTACCAGGGCTGGCCCCATTTCCTGCTGGGCGAGCTGGCGGTACGCCGGCAGCAGCCGGTGGCGGCCATGCTCGCCTTCCGGGACGCCCTGGACCGCAACCCGGATTTTCTGGACAAGAAGACGCCGCTCTTCCAGGGCAAGAAGATCAGGAATGCGGTGGCCGAGGCCGAGGTCGCCCTGACCGCCCGGCCCGGGGATGCGGAGGTGCAGCGCCTGCGCAAGGTCCTCCACTACATGAAGCGCCGGATTGCCGGCAGCTGCGGCTGAGGGAGCGAAGCCCATGCGGGTGCAGCCAGGCCGATTCATTCTCATGGGCCTTCTTCTCGGGGTGGGCGCGGTGCTGCTGTCCTTTCTCGGCAACCCGGCCAACACCGGCATCTGCGTCTCCTGCTTCCTGCAGAACGTGGCTGGCGCCCTGGGGCTCCACGACAACATCCGCATGCAGTATCTGCGGCCGGAGATCCTGGGCTTTGTGCTCGGCGCCTTTGCCGTGGCTGTGGCCCGCCGGGAGTTCCGGCCCCAGGGCGGCTCGTCGCCCCTGGTCCGTTTCCTGGTCGGCATCCTCCTGGTCATCGGCTGCCAGGTCTTCATCGGCTGCCCGATCAAGCTGTTCCTGAAGCTGGCAGCGGGCGACCTCGGGGCCTTCATCGGCCTGCTGGGCCTGGTGGTGGGGGTCTACATCGGCCTGGCCTTTGTGGAGAACGGCTTCCGGCTGGGCAGTCCTGGCCCCACCTCCTCCACCAACAGCCTCATGGTGCCCCTGTTCATGGCCTTTCTCCTGGTCCTGGCGGTGGCCAAGCCGGCGTTTCTGGCGGCCAGCGACAAGGGGGGAGCGGCCCAGCACGCCCCCTGGCTGGTCTCCCTGGGGGTGGGGCTGGCCATCGGCGGCCTGGCCCAGTACACCCAGTTCTGCGTCACCGGCGGGATCGCCCGGCTCTTCCTCTGGGGGCCCCGGGAGATCATGAGCTGCCCCCGCTCCACCGGCCTGGTCATCGCCATCGCCGCCTTCCTGGTGTCGGCCCTGGCGGCCAATCTCGTCACCGGTCAGTTCCGTCTCGGCCTTGCCGGTCAGCCCAGCAGCAACGCCGACCACGGCTGGGCCTTTCTGGGCATGGTGCTGGTGGGCTTCGGCTCGATCCTCATCCGCGGCTGCCCCTTCCGGCAGCTGGTGGCCGCAGGCCAGGGGGACAGCGACGCCGGCGCCACGGTCATGGGCATGCTGGTGGGGGCGGCCCTGGTGGAGAACTGGGATCTGGGGGCCGGCGTCGCCGGCACCCCGGTGAACGCCCAGGTGGCGGTCCTTTTGGGCCTCGCTGTCCTGGCAACGATAGGCCTTGTGAACAGGAAGAGGGGATATGGCATCGCACCCGAATACCAGACCGGCCTGGATTGAGCGCCCCGGGCGCTCCTGGCCAGGCCTGGCTCTGGCCGGGATTCTCGGCCTGGCCGCCGCCTGCGACCGGCAGCCGACCCTGGAGCTGGGCAAGACGGTTCTTGGCCAGGACACCACCTGGACCGGCACGGTGGTTCTGGCCGGCGACGTGGAGATCCCGCCGGGCATCACGCTCACCATCGCCCCGGGCACCACGGTCCGCTTCCGGAAGATCGACGAGAAGAGCGACCAGAACCTCTATGTCCCGGACTCGCCCTATTATCCCCAGGCGGAGCTGATTGTGCGCGGCCGCCTGCTGGCCGAGGGCCAGCCGGGCCAGGCCATCGTCTTCACCTCGGCGGCGGCGGATGCCCAGCCCGCCGACTGGGGGGCCATCAACTTCCTGGGCAGTGCGGGCAGCGTCATCCGTCACGCCAAGATCCTGTGCGCCTACAACGGCGTCCATGCCCACGGCTCCCAGCTGCGGATCGAAGACAGCGAATTCGTCAAGAACGGGGTGGCCATCAGCTTCAAACGGGAGGAGGAGACCCCGGGCGTGCCCTGGTTCGGCCGGGATTCCGACCTGGTCATCGCGGGCAACCTCATCACCCGCAACAAGGGCGGCATCACCGGCCGGAACGCCCGGGCCGAGATCGCCCACAACGAGATCCGGGACAACAAGTTCTTCGGCATCTGGCCCAAGGAAGACAGCCCGATGTTCATCCACCACAACGAGATCACCGGCAGCAAGAAGGGCCTCTATCTCTATCAGGCCCGGGGGCTGCGGGTGGAGAGCAACAACATCTACGACAACACCGACTACGACATCGGGGTCGCCGAGGCCCAGGACTACCCGGTGGATGCCCGGGGCAACTGGCTGGGCACCACCGATCCGGCCCGGATCGCCGAGCGGATCTTCGATCATGCCGACGATCCGGAGCTGGCCGAGATCCTGGCGCTGCCCGCCCTGACCGCGCCGGTGGCCTGGGAGAAGAAGCGATGACCGACAGCGGCAAGGCCACCTGGCTGGCCGCAGGCTCCCACTTTCTGTGCCACAGCTACATGTCCCTCCTGCCGGCGCTCCTGGTGGTGGTGGCCGGCGACAACGACCTGAGCTTCACCACCCTGGGGCTGGTGGCCAACGTGGGCTACTTCCTCTATGGCCTGGGGGGGATCCCCGCCGGCCTCCTGGCCGACCGCATCGGCTCCAAGCGGATGTTGACCCTGGGGGTCTACGGCATGAGCGGGGCGGCGCTCCTGGTGGGGGTGGCGCCGGGTGCCATGGGCTTCATGGCCAGCTACGCCCTCCTGGGCCTGGCGGCCAGCATCCATCATCCCGCTGGCCTGTCCCTCATCGCCCGGCGGGTGGCGGTCAAGGGGCGAGCCCTGGGCCTGCACGGGGTGCTGGGCAACCTGGGGCTCTTCCTGGCCCCTTTGGCGGCCAGCTTCCTCTTCTGGCTGTCCGGCACCTGGCGCACCGCCTACATCGCCTGCGGGCTCCTGGGCCTGGGCTTCGCCTTCTTCCTCGGCCGCAGCCGGATGGCCGGCGAGGCGGACCTGGACTGGGGCACCGTGGCCAGCCTGCCGCGCCAGCTGGTGGCCGGCCGTGCCAGCCGTACCGGCCAGCCGGCCGGGGAGCTGCCGTTGCGGCCGGCAACCGCCGGGATATCGGCGGCCCTCCTCCTGCTCCTGGCAGGCAGCGTACTCTCCGGCTTCATCTTCCGGGGCTCCCTGACCTTCTTCCCGGCCCTGTTCGCCCGGGAGGTGCACGCCATCGCCAGCCAGGAGCAGCCGGTGGTGGCGGCCGGCATGCTCACCACGGCGGTCCTCTCCCTGGGCCTGGTGGGGGCCTGGCTGGGGGGCTGGGTCAACGACAAGCTCCGGTATCCGGAGCTCTATCCGGCCGTAGTCTTTGCCATCGTCACCCCGGCCCTCTACCTGGTGGGCCGGGCCAGCGACAGCCCGCTCATCGCCGCCAGCGCGCTCTTCAGTCTGGTCTACTACACCTGGCAGCCGTCCCAGAACTATCTCATCGCCAAGTACACCCGCCACGGCTCCCACGGTGCCGGCTTCGGGGTGAGCTTCTTTCTGCTCTTCGGCATGGGCTCGCTGGCCACCACCGTGGGGGGCTATGTGGCCGATCGTCATGGCGTCGACCGGATCTACACCCTGATGGCCGGGATCGGCCTGGTGGCCTTCGTGGTGGCGGTGCTGGTCTGGGTGGCCAGGGCCGCGGAGCTGCGGCTGCCCTGGCGCCAGGGCCGTTCGGCCCAGACCGTTCCCGGCCCGTGAGCAGCCGGTGGCTGCAAGGAGACAACGATGCTGCATCCCGTGGTTGAGCTGGCGGAATGCACGGTCTGCGAGAGCTGTGTGGCGGTTTGCCCCGAGGTCTTCCGGGTGAGCGCCGCGGGGGGCTACATCGAGGTGATCGAGCTGCCGGCCTATCCGCAGGAGCGGGTGGCCGAGGCCATCCGCTACTGTCCGGAGCGCTGCATCACCTGGGAGGAAGGCTGAGGGGTAGACTCACAACGAATATCGAAGAGCGAACAAGGAATATCCAACCGCAGAAGGGACTGGCCGTGCCGGATCCGAAACGTCAACTACCGGTCCCTTTGACCTTGGACATTCCCTGTTGGATATTCCGCGGTTCGTCCCTGCCAGGCCTGGCGGAGGCTGGCCTCCACCCGGGGGGCGATGGCGACAAGGAGATCGGCCCGCTCCAGGTAGGGGCAGGGCCGGCCGTAGGGGAAGCGCCGGCACTGGGACGGCCGGGCCTCGTGGACGGTGCAGCGCTGGCACAGCCGGTCCGGGGCCAGGAAGATGCAGGCGCCGTCCGGCTGCACCCGGAAGGTGGAGCGGCCTTCGAGAAAGCGCCGCCGGGCCTCGCCATCCCGGATCCCGAAATGCCGGGCCAGGCGGTTGATATCCGCAGCGTCGATGAGGAGCCGGGAGCCGGGCAGCCGGTAGCAGCAGTAGCCCGGGCAGTGGTGGCAGTAGAGCATGGCCGGCTCACATGCCGGTGGGCAGGCGGACGAGCTCGGCCGGCAGCTGGAAGGTGGCGGTCAGGCGGCCGGCCAGCTCCATGAGCGACCAGCGCTCGGTCTCGTAGTGGCCGGCGAAGGCGACGCTTATCCCCAGCTCCTGGGCGATGTGGAACACCTGGTGGCTGGTCTCGCCGGTGATAAGGAGGTCCACCCCCCGGCCGGACGCCTCTTCCAGGGTGCTCTGGTCGGCACCGGCACCGCTCACCACCGCGATGCGGCGGATGGCCGGCCGGCCAAAGGCCAGGAGCCGCACCGGGGCTCCGAACAGCCTGTCCAGGTGCTCCGCTGCCGCGGTCAGGGGCAGCGGCGCCGCCAGATCCCCGCAGCAGCCGATGGCGATGCCCTTGTAGAGACCGAACGGGCTCAGCCCGGAAAGGCCCAGGGCCCGGGCCAGGACCGCGTTGTGACCCAGCTCCGGGTGGGCGTCCATGGGCAGGTGCATGGCATACAAGGAAAGGTCGTGCTCGATCAGGAGCCGGAACCGCTCGCGCCAGTAGCCCACCAGCGGCAGGGGCCGGCCCCAGAAGAGGCCGTGGTGCACGATGACGTAGTTGAGCCCCAGCCGGCCCGCCTCGGCAAAAAGCGCCGCGCAGGCATCCACTCCCAGACAGAAGCCGGTCACCGTGGCGCTGCCTTCGGCCTGCAGGCCGTTGAGGGCGCTGTCGGTGAAGCGCTCCGGGGTGAAGAGACCGTTCAGATAGGCAGTGACATCCGCAGCCTTGACCATGGGCTGTTCCTTACACCACCGGCGGTGGAAGCGCAAGAGGCCGCGCCCGGAGCGTTGGGGTTGATTTTCCGGCCGAAAGAGGGCAGAATGCGCCGATCGTCCGCCCGACCTCCATGAATCCTGCCAACGGGCCCCGGGCATCGGCTAGCCGATCCCGGCCCGTTTTTTTGTTGCCTTCGCTGTTGGCCCCATGCTGCGCAAGCTCGCCTACGCCATCCTTGCTCTTGTCGCGATCGCCCTGACCGGTCTGGCCGGCGGCTACTGGTGGCTCGTGGTCGCGACCTCCGACCAGGCCATCGCCCCGGAGCGGATCAACGCCATCCTCGCCCTGGAGAGCCCGGTCTTCTACCGGGACGGGGTGCACAAGGTGGGCGTCTTCTTCGAGGAGGCGCACCGGGACTACGTGACCTACAGCCAGATCCCGAAGGCCTTTGTGAACGCCCTGGTGGCGGCGGAGGACCACACCTTTTTTGACCACCACGGCGTGGATCCGGCGGCCATTCTTCGGGCCTTCCTGGCCAATATCCAGGCCGGCCGGGTGGTGCAGGGCGGCAGCACCATCACCCAGCAGACCGCGAAGAACCTGTTCAAGCGCAGCGGCCGCACCGTGGGGGTCAAGCTCCGGGAGATGGTGGTCGCCCTGCAGCTGGAGCGCCGCTACCGCAAGGAGCAGATCTTCGAGTTCTATGCCAACCAGTTCTATGTCAGCGGCAACCGGGTCGGTCTGGGGGTGGCGGCGCGCTATTTCTTCGACAAGCGGGTGGAGGATCTCGACCTGGTGGAGTGCGCCTTCATCGCCGGCAGCGTCAAGAGCCCCAACACCTACAACCCCTTCATCAAGCAGGGAGAAGAGGCCATCCGGGAGGCCCGCCTGCGGGCCAAGCAGCGGGCCGCCTATGTACTCGGCCACATGCGGGACCTGGGGATGATCGACGCCGAGGCCTGCCAGGCGGCGCTGGCCCGGGAGATCCCCTTCCAGCGCGGCGAGCTGCCGTACGGGGTCAACACGATCATGGACCGGGTCCGCCGCGCCCTGGCCACCCCCGAGGTGGAGGCGGCCCTGACCGCCCAGGGCATCGATAACGTCGCCACCGCGGGCCTGCGCATCGTCAGCACCGTGGACTGGCAGCTGCAGGAATCGGCGGAGGGCACCCTGCGGGAGGAGCTGGCCCGGCTGGACCTCCGGCTGCGGGGCTACGAGCGGCAGGAGGTGCAGGCGGCCTACCAGCAGGCAGCGGAGAAGACAGCGGCCGACGTGACCGCGGGTGCCTGCCTCTTTGCCCGGGTGACGGCGGTGGACCCCAAGGCGGGGGTGATCACGGTCGCCCTGCCGGCCCCGGCCGGCCTCACGGCCCCGCCCATGGGCCAAGTGGCTGGCACCGGCCTGGCGATGGCTGTGGAGGCCTTTGGCAAGTGGCAGGCCGCCAAGGCCAGTGCCGCGGTGCAGGCCCAGCTGCTGGGCCAGATCCGGCCCGGGGACCTGGTCTATGTCCGGGTGCGGGGGGCCGGTAGCGACGGCATCCTGGCCCTGGACCTCCTCAAATATCCGGAGATCCAGGGCGCCGCCCTGGTCTATCAGGAGGGGCGGATCCGGGCCATGGCCGGCGGCTTCGACAATCTCTTCTTCAACCGCGCCGTAGCCGCCAGGAGGCCCATGGGCTCGGTGATCAAGCCCCTGGTCTATGCCGCGGCCCTGCAGCTGGGCTGGAGCAACCTGGATCTCCTGGACAACGAGCGCAACGTCTTCATCTTCCAGGGCCGGCCCTACTTCCCGCGGCCTGACCACGAAAGCCCGCACAGTCGGGTCTCCATGACCTGGGCCGGCGTCTCTTCGGAGAACCTTGCCACGGTTTGGCTCCTTTACCATCTGTGCGACCAGCTCAGCCCCGCGGATTTCCGGGATCTGGCCCAGCGGCTGGGCCTGGTGCAGGCGCCGGGCGAGTCCGCTGAGGCCTTCGGGGCGCGGCTGCGGGATCGCCACGGGGTGTGGGCACACGAGGCAGCTCTCCGCCAGGCGGCTTACGAGCAGGCCCGGGAGGAGGTACGCACCGACCTCATCTTCGACAACGGCACCACGGAGCTGGAGGCCCTGGCCAGCCTGGAGTACGGGGCGGGCTTCGACGACTTTCTGGCCGCCGAGCGGGCCGCGGCCACCGAGGACCCGGATGCCGCCAGGGATCTGCCGGTGCGGGAGCGTCTTCTGGCCCGTTCCTACCTCAAGCTGGCGGCGCTGCGCCAGGAGCTGCGCGGCTACGCCGCCGGCTGGCCGCTGGCGCCGGCCGACTCGGCCGGCGAGGAGCCGGCTGGCACCGGCGCCCGGCTCTACCATGAGCCGGTGGCCGATGCCTGGCTCTTTTCCACCCGTTATCCGGGCGGCAATTGGCAGCCCCAGGACCGGGAAGAGGTGGCGGCCCGGCTGGCCGGGATGACGGCCCGGGAGCAGGAGGCCTTCTGGGGCCGGGTGCGGATCCAGGACGAGCTGTCGGTGGCCACCGTCGATGCCTTGGCCCGGCGCCTGGAAGAGGTGTACAGCCGGCTGCGCCAGGCAGATTCCCGGAGCTTCGAGGTGTTGAGCCGGCTGCGGGACTACCGCCTGGTGGTGGGCCTCCAGTATTTGGTGGGCCTGTGCCGGCAGCTGGGGATCGAAAGCGCCCTGGATCCGGTCCTCTCCTTTCCGCTGGGCTCGAACGTCATCTCCCTCCTGGAGGCGGCCCGGGCCTACGAGGCCCTGGTGACCGGCTCGGTGTGGTCGATCGCCGGCACCGGCATGAGCCAGGAGCTGGACATCATCGAGCGGATCGAAACCGCCGACGGCGAGGTGCTCTATGCCCCGGATCGGCGGGCGCGGCCGGTGCTCGCCCCGGGCACGGCGCTGCGTCTGGCCGATATCCTCAAGAACGTGGTGGACTGGGGTACCGGCAACTTTGCGGCGCGCACGGTGCGGCTGGACAGCAGCGACCCGGAGCGGGCCGGCCGCCTGCGCGCCGCCAATCTGCGCTATCCTCTCCTGGGCAAGACCGGCACCGCCAATCGCTTCACCAACGCCGCTTTCGTCGGCTACGTGCCGGCGCTGGCGGCCGGCGGCCAGACGGCCACCCTCACCGGCGGCCACGTCCTGGCGGCCTATGTCGGCTTCGATGACAACGAGTCCATGGTCCATCGCGGCACCCGTATTTCGGGCGCGGCCGGCGCCCTGCCCATCTGGTCGCCGGTGGCGTCGGCGCTCTTGGCCAGCTCCGGCGTTGGCGACCAGGTGGGTCTGGCCGGGCTCGCCAGCCAGGGCCTTGGCCGCGTGCCGCTGGTCCTGCCCGATTTGGGGCAGGTGGAGGTGGTGGTGGCCAGCGGCAGCGGCCGGCCGCTGGCCGTGGCGGCCGGCACCGATGCCGCAGGACCCCGGCTTGTCACCTTCCTGGCCGGCACCCCTGCCGGCTCTCTGACTCCCATGCGCGAATACCGGCCCTATTGGCAAATGGCGGAGCTTGTGCATCCATGAAACGATCGGTCCTGTCCGTGGTTGTAGCCTTGGCTGTCGGAGGCGCGGGGTGCTCGCTGGCCCCCCAGACGGTGCGCACCCCTGTGCCGGCGCCACCGCCGCCGGTGGTGGCCCCCCCGCTCCCCATCCAGGCGGAGCCGCTATTGGCCTGGCCCGAGGCCGGCTTTCTGGAGGGGCGCCTGGCCGCCGCCCGCGGGCGGTTGGCCGCCTGGCAGGAGCTGGACCAGCGCCGTTCGGCCGCCGGCAGCGAGCTAGGCGATCCGGGTCAATGGCAGGCCTGCGTGCGGGAGCTGGAAGGCATCGACCGGGACTACCAGTTCCTGCGGGCCCGGCAGTCTGTGGCCCGGGACGGAGCCATCGGGGAAGAGGATCTGGAGGCGATCTTCCGGACGCACCGGCGGGACTTCGCCTTCCTGGAGGGGGAGTGCCCGGCGCTCATGGCCCAGGAGGAGGGACGCCTGGCGGCCGGTCCCATCCCGGTCGTGGTGCCGGAGCCTGAGGCCGCGGGCGGGGAGGTGCCGCCCGCTCTGGCCGAGGCCCTGGCGGCCGGCCGCTTTGCCGAGCTGGTGGCCGCCTATCGGGAGCTGGAGGGCAGTTCGCCGGAGCTGGCCCGGACGACCCCGGCGCGCAAGGCCTATGCCCTGTCCCTGATCCGCATCGGCCAGCTGGACGAAGCGGTCACGGTCCTGGCCGATCTTCTGGACCGGGGCCTGGGTCTGGAAGAGCTGTGGGTCCTGGGCCGCTACCAGGCCGATCTGCTCCTGGCCCTGGGGCGCTTCGCCGAGGCCAGGGCGGCCTACAGCCAGCTCCTGCGCATCCGGGCCCTGCCGGGCCTGGATGAGATGTGGATCGGGGACAAGCTGGCCCTCCTGGAGGACAGCGGCGAGACGGCCGAGGGCCTGCCGGCCTTCGCCGCCCTGATGCGGCAGTGGCTGCTTCTGGACGGTCTGGCGCTGCCGGACGGCATGGCCGGCCAGGTGGCAGCCCTGGAGGGCGCCTATCCCGGCTCGGCCCTGGCGGCCCGGGCCCGTTATCTCCTGCAGATGGCCGAAGACCGGATCCGGCGCCGGGCCGCCGATCTCCTCCTCCAGGTGGACACCCAGATCCAGCACGGCGATCTCGGCCAGGCTCGCCAGCTGCTGGAGGAGGTGCTGGCCCAGCCCCTGCTGCCGGAGATCCGGGAGGTGGCGGAAAGGCTCTTGGCCGATCTGGAGGCAGCCAGCGCCTCCCATGCCGAGGCCCGGCAGCGCCTGGCTGACCAGGGTGAGGAGGAGCGCTGGACCGAGGCGTTGCGGCTCCTGGATCTGGGCCAGTACGACGCCGCCATTCCCATTCTGGATTCCCTCCTGGACACCAGCCTGGCCGACCAGGTCCGACCGCGGCTGGCGGAGGCGGTGGACGCCTCAGCCGGCGAGAAGCGGCGCCAGGCGGCCGAGCTGTTCGCCCAGGCCCGGAGCACCAGCCAGCCGGCGCTGCGGCGGGAGAGGCTTTCGGCCAGTCGCGCCCTGCTCCTGGAGATCCTGAGCCGTTATCCGGGCATTCCTTTGGCCGACAAGGTGCGCCAGAATCTGGCCACCGTGGAAGCCTTCATGGAGGAGACGGATCCGGGGCTGCTCCGTGCCGCCCCGTAGCGCCGGCCCTACGCCGGGGCCGCCTGGCCGGCGGCCCCTCTCCCCGGCCTGGCCCGCCGCCGGGCCTTGCGGCGGCGGGAAAAGGGCTTGCAAAGTCCTTACGGCTCCTGGCACACTACTATGAAGATGGCAAGAACCGGCCGTGCCCGGCGGCCTTGGCCGGCGGCTGCGGCCTTTTTTTATGGCGCTGCCGGCGGCGGGCAATGGAACGGCTCCCGGGCACGAGTCGGGTGTGAGGAGGAGTGATGCATGGATGCTGCTGACAAGGCGATATCGCGCTATCTCGACGATATGGCCTTGAAGATCCTCATGGTTGAGCCGGGCGATCTGTCCGTGGTGGGCGAGATCCTCGAGATCCTGGAGCAGATGCTGGCCAGCGCCACCGTGGCCGCTCTTCCAACCTTGCAGCCGATGATCCGGGTCTTCAAAGAGGTCCTGGAAAAGATCATCATGGCGGAGCTGGCGGATTCCGCCGAGAATTTCGAGCGCCTGGGCGAGGCGGTGAGCGTCATGCAGGAGACGACCCGTCTGGGCAACGAGGCCGGGCCGTCGCTTTTCACCCGCTTCCTGGCTGCGGTCCAGGCCACCGGTTTTGTAGCCGCGGCGACTCCGGCGCCGGCGGCGCCGGAGT
>JBFMBH010000090.1 GCA_040755095.1 Thermodesulfobacteriota bacterium | reverse complement strand
GCCCTTGGCGGTGCCATCCAGCTTGGTGAGGGCGAGCCCGGTGACGCCCACCGCCTCGTGGAAGAGCCGGGCCTGGGAAACGGCGTTCTGGCCGGTGGTGGCGTCCAGCACCAGGAGGATCTCGTGGGGCGCGCCGGGCAGCTTCTTGTCCATCACCCTTTTGACCTTTTTGAGCTCCTCCATCAGGTTGACCTTGGTGTGCAGGCGGCCGGCGGTGTCGACGATCACTACCTCCTTCTTGCGGGCCAGCGCCGCATCCAGGGCATCGAACACCACCGCCGACGGCGCGGCGCCCGGCTTCTGGGCAAAGACCTCCACCCCCAGACGGCTGCCCCAGATGGTCAGCTGATCGATGGCTGCGGCCCGGAAGGTGTCGGCCGCCACCAGCATGACGCTTTGGCCGGATCGCTGAAACTTGTAGGCCAGCTTGCCGATGGTCGTGGTCTTGCCGACCCCGTTCACGCCGACCACCATGATGACAAAGGGCGGCTCCGCCGGCATCACCAGCTCGGCGGGCCGATCCGCGCTCTCAAGATAGGCCAGGATCTGGCGGCGCAGCCTGTCCTTGAGCACCGCCGGCGAGTCGAGCTGCCGCCTCTTCACCCGGCTGCGGGCCTCGTCCAGAAGGCTCTGGGTGGTGGTCACCCCCAGGTCGGCGGTGATGAGGATCTCCTCCAGCTCGTCCAGGAGCGCGGGGCTGATCTCCTTTTCTCCCAGGAACAGCCGATCCATGCGGCTGACGAAGCTCTCCCGGGTCTTGGCCAGCCGCTGCCGGAGCCGGCCGAAGAGGCCAGGTCCCTTGGCTGCCGGGGCGCCGGGCGCCGGCTCCTCCTCGGGCTCCGGCTCCACCTCCGGCGCGGGGGCCAGCTCGACCTGGGTCTCCGGCGCCGGCTCGGGCTCCGGCTCGGGTCTTGCCTCCGGCTCGGGCTCCGGCTCTTCTGGGGGTTCTTCCTCAGGGGCCGGCACCGCGGGGGGCTCTTCCTCAGGCGCCGGCGCAGACTCCGGCTCAGCCAAGGCTGCCGGCGGCGGCGGGGCCTCGGCCGGCGGCGCTGCCGGTGCAGCCTCCTCCGGGAGGAAGACGGTCTCCGGGATCCCCTCCTCCGGGCCGGCGGCCGCCGGTTGGCTCTCGACCTCCGCCTCTGGTACCGGGGCCTCCTTGCGACCGAACTTCTTCTTGAACCAGCCGAGCATGATCTTCTCCCTCGGGCACAGCCAGGCCCGGGCAAGGCGAGAGGACGGCGAGGGCCGCCGGTGTCAGCGACCGACCGCGGAGCCCAGAAGGACGAGACCGGCCACCAGAAACAGCACGGCGTCCACCAGGAGCTCGGTACGGGGTCCCTGGCGGATCCGACCCTGGCCGTACAGGTGAATGAGACCGCCCAGGTAGCCCACCACCGGCACCAGCCACCAGGCCAGCCGATCCAGCCAGCCGACCAGGGGCAGAGCCACCAGCAGCAGGACCAGGATCCCCAGCAGCCAATGCAGGAGAGCCAGGGTTTTCTTTTCCCCGATGAAGACCGGCAGAGTCTCCTTGCCGACGATGCGGTCACCCTGCACCTCGAAGACGTCGAACAGGGCGCTCCGGATGTAGACCACCAGAAGGGCCACGACAAAGGCGGCCCCGGTGGAGACGGTGAGCTGGGCCTTGCTGATCCACACCGGCAGAACAGCGGTGACCAGGGCCCAGGCGGTGGCGACAAAGGCGGTCTTGGAGCCGGGGATCTCCCGCAGACCGCGGACGCGCAGCACCGGCCGCAGCCAGGGCGGCACCAGCGGTACGCTGTAGGCGATGCCGAGAGCGCTCATGACCACCAGGAGGACAAAGGGCAAGGGGCCGGCAACAAAGGCCACGGCCAGGGACACCACCAGGGCGAGCATCGAGGCCAGGAGCAAAGGCCAGCGGAACGTCTCGTAGAGCCGCGCCCGGAAGGGGTCGTTGAGCTTGGCCGCCTCGTGGCCGGTGAAGCGGTTGAGGTTGTGCATGGCCAGAAGATAGCCGAAGGCGGCGAAGGCATATTGCCAGCTGTCTGGCAGGCCCTGCAGCCGGGCGCAGACCCAGGCCAGGGCGCTGCCCCCCACGGACACGAAGAGATTGGTGTCCAGGAGCAGCCGGAACAGCCGGAAGCCGAAGCGGTACAAGGCCCCCTCCCCCTGGCCGGGCAGGGACTCCAGGGTCACCGCCACCCGGTTGATGAGCCAGTTGGGGGTGGAGGCGCCGGCCGTGACCCCGACCCGGTCATAAGCGCTCAAGGCCTGGACGTCCAGATCGCGCTCGGTCTCGACCAGGAAGGCGGGCCGGCCGCACTGGCCGGCGATCTCAGCCAGTCGCTGGGTGTTGGCGCTGTTCTTGCCTCCCACCACCACCACCGCCTCCACCTCCTGGCACAGGCGCCGCACCTCGGCCTGACGCTTGTGGGTGGAGTCGCAGATGGTGTTGAAGACTCGACCGCCCGGGAAGCGGGCCAGGATCAGCTCGGTCAGACGCTGGAAGGCGGCCTCATCCTGGGTGGTCTGGCTGACAACGATGTAGGAGCCGGCGAGGGTCAAGGCCGCCACATCCGCCTCGCTGGCCACCACCAGGCCATGGCCGGCGGCATGGCCCAGGAGGCCCCCCACCTCGGCGTGGCTCGGGTCGCCGATGATCACGGCGGTCGCCCCCTGGCGGACATGGCGGCGAATGATGGCCTGGACCTTGATGACCCGCGGGCAGGTGGCGTCCACCACCCGGGCACTGTGGCGGCCCAGGGCCGCCTTGGTCTCCGGGGGCACGCCGTGGGCGCGGATGACGATGGTGCCGGTGGGCTCGTCCGGGATGGCCTTCAGCACCGCCACCCCGCGGCGGCGCAAGATCTCCAGTACCTGGGGGTTGTGAATCAGCGGGCCGAAGGTCTTGATCTCCCCCTCTTCCCGGCGCAGGGTGTCCAGCACCGTTTCCACGGCCCGGCGCACCCCCATGCAGAAGCCGGCCTTCTTGGCAAGGATGACCTTCATGGCGAATCAGCGCGAGTGATGCTCGTCCTACTCACCGGCCACCACCAGCAGCCGGCTGGTGACCGCGCGCACCCCGGCGACGGCGCTGGCCACGGCCTTGGCCAAGTCGGCCTCCTTCTGGGAGGGGACGACCCCCTTGAGATAGACGATGGCATCCACGGTATCCACATCGATGTTCCAGGAGCGCAGGCCCTCAGTGCCGACCAACTGGGCCTTCACCTGGGCGGTGAGGCTGGCGTCATGGACGCCGTGGCTGAGGTCGAGGGAGCCCAGGTGCAGGTCGTTCACCACCTTGCGCACCCCCACCACCGCGTCCGCCACCTCCGCAGCCCGCCGCCGGTGCTCCTCGTCGGGCGCAGTGCCCGTGAGAAACACGATGCCCTGATAGACATCCACATCGACATGCCGGGCCTCCACGTAGCGATCGTCGATGAGGGCACTCTTGACCTGGGCGGAAAGCAGGGAGTCATCCATCTGCCGGCCGACTGTCCGCTCATCGGTACCGGCCTTGTAGGTGCCGCTGGCGCCAGCCCCCACCGCCGCTGGCGCGCAGCCGGTCGACCACATCGCCACGCCGGCCAGAAAAGCAGCTGCCAGCAGCACGGCTCGGACGGGACGACCGGCGCCCTGAAGACCGGGTATCGCGGTCATGACCTTTCCTCCTCGACGCCGTGCTGCTGCCGCAGCCGGGCGGAGACATCCCGGGTGAGATCCAGGACCTTCCGGGCCAACTCCGGGGTCAGGGAGCCGGTGCCGCAGCTGGGGGTGATGAGGGTCTGGCCCAGGATGGCAGACAGGCTCCGGTTGGCCGCCACCAGCTGCCCGGCCTGCCGGCGCCACAGCTCCGAGAGCCCATCCACCGTCACCGCGGCGATATCCTCTGCCCGGCCGGTGGGCACCAGCCCCCAGGCCAGAATGCCGCCCCGAGCCAGGAAGGTCGAAAGCTCAACCCGGAACATGGCCAGCCGGTCGAAGTAGGTGAAGGCATCGAAAGACAGGACATCGATGGGCAGGGACAGGACCACGCCCCAGTCGGTATTGCCGCAGATGTGGATGCCGGCCAGGCCCTCGGCGCCATGGATGGCCCCGATGACCTCGCCCAAATCCTGGCTGACATCCGCCCGGGAGACGCCGACAAAGGCCGATGAGCCAAGGCCGGCCAGCCCCGGCTCATCGATGAAGACCAGAACCGGCAGCCGGCTGGCGGCAAAGAAGTGAACCTGCCAGGCTGCCTTCAGGGCCAGGCCCTTGACCGCCATGTCCCGCAGGGCCGGATCGAAGTAGGCCGCCCGGCCGTCCTGGTCGTGGAGACCGGTCAGGAGGGTAAAGGGACCCGTGATCTGCCCCTTGACCGCCACCAGGCCAGAACGCTCCCGGAGGGCCTCCCGGAGGGCGTACAGACCGGCCGCCCGCTCCATGGAGGTCTCGAACCGGGAGCCCACCAGCCGCGCCGGGTCCTCCAGGGCCTTGAGATAGTCCTCGTAGAAGGCCAGAAGCTCCTGGTCGAAGGTGTTGGCCCGGGTGTTGAAGATCACCCGCTCCTCGTCCTCGACGATGCCCGGGAAGCCCTCCACGAACTGGCGCAGCATCCCTTCCCTGAGCCGGCCCGGCAGCTGGGGCCACAACGGCACCTGCGGCACGCTGGCAAAGATCCAGCGCAGGGCCTCCTGGTGATCGTTCAGGGGTAGGCTGCCGATCAGGGTAGGCAGGCCGGCAGCGGCAAGGCGTCTGGAGATGGCCACGGCGTTGGTCCTCGATGCAAGGGAGATGGCAACGGGCGGGACGTCCCGGTCCGGCTCCGACAGGTCAGCCGGCCGGGACGAAAATGTCGAATCACTATCAGCAACCGTGCCTTCTGTCAACGAAAACCATGGCCGGCCGGGCACCTGCAGGCCTTTCAAGACCTCTTGCGGCCAGCAGCCGAGATCGATAAGCGACCCCGTTTCCCGCTCCCGCGCCGCTCGCCGCCCTTGGCCCGGTTCCTTGACGGGCTGGGGAAAGTGCATTAGAGTTGGCCGCCATGCGAGAGTGGCGAAACTGGCAGACGCACTGGACTTAGGATCCAGCCCACTTGGTGGATGGGGGTTCAAATCCCCCCTCTCGCACCAGGTCTCCTGGTGTTTTTTTTGCCCATTGGCCAGCGTGGTGTGGCCCGGCGTCTCCCGCCGGCAGACGGCTGGCTCCTCTTTTCCCAACCCAGTCAATCACCTCTCTTTTTAAGGAAGGATGGAATGCAGGTCACGGTCGAAGACATCAGCCCCCTCACCAAGAAGCTCACGGTGATTCTGCCGCCGGACCAGGTGGCTCGCGAGATGGACAAGGCGTATCGGAAGCTCAAGGACGAGGTCAGCGTCCAGGGCTTCCGCAAGGGCAAGGTGCCCAGGAGGGTGCTGGAGCGGCAGTTCGCCTCCCGGGTCACCCAGGAGGTGTCGGCGAAGCTGGTCCAGGACACCTATTTCGACGCTGTGGAGCAGGTGCAGCTGGACCCCGTCACCCATCCGGAGATCACCAGCGAGGCCGTGGACGCGGACGGCAACCTGGTCTACGAGGCGGAGGTGTCGGTGCGGCCCGAGTTCACCATTGCCCGGGCCCGAGGTCTTGACGTGGAGATGCCGGAGGTGGTGGTGGACGACACCGAAGTGGACGCCGCCCTGGAGGAGCTGCGCAAGCAGATGGCACCGCTCAAGCCGGTTACGGATCGCGGCATCCAGATCGGGGATGTGGCGGTCATCGATTTTGCCGGCTTCGACGGCGAACGGCCGGTACCCCAGGCCCAAGCCCAGAGCTACTCGGTGGACGTGGGCAGCGGCCAGAACGGCCGGGAATTCGAGGAGGGACTCCTGGGGCTGCTGCCGGGCAGCGCGGCCAGCCGGGTGGTCAACTTCCCACCCCACTTTGCCAACCCCATCCTGGCCGGCAAGGCCATCCGCTTCGAGATCACGGTGCGGGAGGTCAACGAGCGCCAGCTGCCCGCCCTGGACGACGATCTGGCCAAGGACGTCAACGACTCCTTCGCCTCCCTGGGGGATCTCAAGGAGCACCTCCGGAACGAGCGGCGCCAACGCAAGCTCTCCCTGCAGGAGGGCGACATCCAGGACCGGATCATGGCCATTCTCCTGACCGAAAATGCCTTTACCGTTCCGGAGCGCCTGGTCCGCTACGAGGTCAACGAGCTGATCAAGGATTTCGAAAGCCACCTGGGCCGGCAGGGCCACACCCTGGAGTCGGCAGGGGTGGAGAAGGCCAAGCTGGAGGAACAGTACCGGGACGTGGCCGAACGGCGGGTGCGGGGCGATTTCATCCTCAAGCGCATCGCCGAGGACGAGAGCATCAAGCTGACGGACGCCGACGTGGACAAGGGCTTCGGCCGGGTGGCCGCCCAGACCAGGATGCCTCTGGACGAGGTGAAACGCTACTTCGCCGACCGCACCCATCTTCTGCCGTTTATGCATGAGCTGTTGAACGAGAAGATCCTGGCCTTCCTGCGCCAGCATGCGGTGATCACCCGGGTACCGGCTCCGGTCGCCGAGGCGGCCGCAGAGGCCACCCAGGAAGGAGCAAACGGATGAATCTGGTTCCCATTGTCATCGAGCAAAGCGCCCGGGGGGAGCGGGCTTACGACATCTACTCCCGGCTGTTGAAGGAGCGGATCGTCTTTCTGGGCACGCCGGTGAACGATGATATCGCCAACCTGATCATCGCCCAGTTGCTCTTTCTGGAGGCCGAGGATCCGGACAAGGATGTCACCTTCTACATCAACTCGCCAGGCGGGGTGGTGACCGCAGGGCTCGCCATCTACGACACCATGCAGTACATCAAGTGCGACATCGCCACCCTGTGCCTGGGCCAGGCGGCCAGCATGGGAGCGCTCCTCCTGGCGGCCGGCACACAGGGCAAGCGGTACTCGCTGCCCCATTCGCGCATCCTCATCCATCAGCCCATGGGGGGCTTCCAGGGCCAGGCCACCGATATCGATATCCATGCCCGGGAGATCCTGCGCATGCGCGAGGAGCTCAACACCATTCTGGCCAGCCACACCGGCCAGACCATGGCCACCATCCAGCGGGACACTGAGCGCGACTTTTTTATGAGTGCCGCCGAGGCGCGGACCTATGGTATAGTGGACAAGGTTTTGACGAAGCGCAGTGAGCACGAGGGAGGGCAAGGCTCATGAGCAAAGAGCGCTCCGGAGGGTTGGAGCTGCATTGTTCCTTCTGTGGCAAGGCCCAGGATGAGGTGAAGAAGCTCATCGCCGGGCCGGCGGTGTATATCTGCGACGAATGCATCGAGCTGTGCAACGAGATCGTCCGGGAAGAGAGCCGCAAGCAGAAGGCGGCCGACCTCGGCAAACCGCTGGTGCCCAAGCCGGCGGAGATCAAGGCCTTCCTGGACGAGTACGTGGTGGGTCAGGAGCGGGCCAAGCGCATCCTGTCGGTAGCGGTGCACAACCATTACAAGCGCATCGACTCGGCCACCGGCGGTAGTGACGACATCGAGATCCAGAAGAGCAACATCATTCTCATTGGCCCCACGGGCAGCGGCAAAACCCTGCTTGCCCAGACCCTGGCCAAGTTCCTGAACGTTCCCTTCGCCATGGCCGACGCCACCACCCTCACCGAGGCTGGCTACGTGGGCGAAGATGTGGAGAACATCCTGGTCAACCTCCTGGCCGCGGCCGACCATGACCTCCAGAAGGCCAGCCGCGGGATCGTCTACATCGACGAGATTGACAAGATCGCCCGCAAGTCGGACAGCCCTTCCATCACCCGGGATGTTTCCGGCGAAGGGGTCCAGCAGGCCCTGCTCAAGATCATCGAAGGCACGGTGGCCAATGTGCCCCCCAAGGGGGGCCGCAAGCACCCCCAGCAGGACTTCATCAAGATCGACACCACCAACATCCTGTTCATCGTCGGCGGCGCCTTCGTCGGCCTGGACAAGGTGATCATGGGCCGCATCGGCACCAAATCCATGGGCTTCGGCGCCCAGGTGGTGGGCAAGTCCGAAAAGACCATCGGCCAGATCCTGGCCAATGCGCAGCCGGAAGACCTCTTGCGCTTCGGCCTCATCCCGGAGCTGGTGGGCCGGCTGCCGGTGATCGCCACCATGGAGGAGCTGGACGAGGCGGATCTGATCCGCATCCTCAAAGAGCCCAAGAACGCCCTCACCCGGCAGTACCAGAAGCTTTTCTCCTGCGACGGCATCAACCTGCGCTTCACCGAAGGTGCCCTGGTGGCCATCGCCCGGGAGGCTCTCAAGCGCAAGAGCGGCGCCCGCGGCCTGCGCTCGGTCATGGAAGAGGCGATGCTCGATGTCATGTTCGAGCTGCCCTCGGAAAGCGGAGCCCGGGAATGTGTCATCAGCGAGGAAGTCATCGTCAACCACGAATACCCGATCGTCCTGTACGAAAACGAGGCCAAGAAATCCGCCTGATCGCCTGCGCCCCTCGGCCCGCCCCGCTGCCGCCCGCAGGCCGGCCATGCCGGCGAGCCATGTCAGCCCAACCCCCTTGCAGGAAAGCATCGGCCCGGGATCGCCTGCCGCCCCGCGGGCGGCTGAGCGCCGGCCGGTGAGGAGTTCTCATGGAGCCGATCCCCCATCTGCGCCGTACCTATCCTCTGATGCCCCTCCGGGACATCGTTCTCTTTCCTCATATGGTGGCCCCGCTGGTGGTGGGCCGCGAGAAGTCCATCAAGGCCCTGGAGCACGCCATGGCCTTCAAGAAGGACATCTTTCTGGCTACCCAGAAGGATGCCGCCGTCGATGACCCCGGACCGGAAGGCATCTTCGCCACCGGCACGGTGGGCACCATCCTCCAACTGCTGAAGCTGCCGGACGGCACCATCAAGGCCCTGGTGGAGGGCAAGACCCGGGGGCAGCTTGTTCGCTTCATCCCCAACGAAGGCTACTTCCTGGCCGAGGTGGAGATCCTGCCCGAGTCGGCCTTTGGCCTCAGCATCGAATATGAGGCCTTCCTGCGGGAAATCCGCTCCGCCTTCGACGAGTACACGAAGATCAACAAGAAGATCCCCAAGGAGGTCGTCGCCTCCCTCAGCCAGATCGAGCATCCGGCCCACTTTGCCGACGTGGTCGCCGCCCACCTGCCTTTGAAGACCGCGGACAAGCAGACCATCCTGGAGGCCGCGCCCCTGGGCAGCCGGTTGGAGCGGATCCTGGGCCTCATCCGCTCCGAGATCGAGATCGCCAAGCTCGAGCAGCGCATCCGCTCCCGGGTCAAGGCGAAGATGGAAAAGACCCAACGGGACTATTACCTGGCCGAGCAGATGCGGGCCATCCAGAAGGAGATGAGCGGCGGCAAGGACGAAGCCGGCGCTGAGCTGGCAGAGCTGGAGCGGAGCATCGGGCGCAAGCGGCTGCCCAAGCCGGTCCTGGCCAAGGTCAGGGCGGAGTTCAAGAAGCTCGCCCTGATGCCCCCCATGTCCGCGGAAGCGACGGTGGTCCGCAACTACATCGACTGGATCCTCTCCCTGCCCTGGTTCGAGAAGACCAAGAGCCGCATCAATGTGGTGGAGGCAGAGACCATCCTCGACGAGGATCATTTCGGCCTGGCCAAGCCCAAGGAGCGGATCCTGGAGTACCTGGCGGTACAGGCCCAGGTGAAGAAGATCAAGGGCCCCATCCTCTGCCTGGTGGGCCCCCCCGGGGTGGGCAAGACCTCGGTGTGCAAGTCCATCGCCCGGGCCATGGGCCGCAAATTCGTGCGCCTATCCCTGGGCGGGGTGCGGGATGAGGCCGAGATCCGCGGGCACCGGCGCACCTATATCGGCGCCCTGCCCGGCAAGATCATCCAGTCCCTGCAGAAGGCCAAGGTCGCCAACCCGGTCTTCTGTCTCGACGAGGTGGACAAGATGTCCATGGACTTCCGGGGCGATCCCTCGGCAGCCCTCCTGGAGGTGCTGGATCCGGAGCAGAACAGCGCCTTCAACGACCACTACCTGGATGTGGACTACGATTTGTCCGACGTCTTCTTCATCACCACCGCCAACAACCTGCCCGCCATTCCACCTCCTTTGCAGGATCGGATGGAGGTGATCAAGCTGTCCGGCTACACCGAGGAGGAGAAGCTGCGCATCGCCTCGGACTTCCTGGTGCCCAAACAGCTGGAGGCCAACGGCTTCGAGGCGGACGCCATCACCTATACCGAGCAGGCGATTCTCGAGATCGTCCGGCGCTATACCCGGGAGGCCGGGGTGCGCAATCTGGAGCGGGCCATCGCCTCCATCTGCCGCAAGGTGGCCCGGGAGAGGCAAAAGGCTGGCAGCGACCGCAACGTTCGGATCTCCGGCAGCTCGGTGGCCAAGCATCTGGGGGTGCCCAAATACCGCTTCGGCATCACCGAGAAGGCCGACGAGATCGGACTGGCCACTGGCCTCGCCTGGACCGAGGTGGGCGGCGAGCTCCTGCAGATCGAGACCGTGCTCATGCCCGGCAAGGGCAAGCTGACCATCACCGGCAAGCTGGGGGATGTCATGCAGGAATCGGCCCAGGCGGCGCTGTCCTATGTCCGCTCCCGGGCCTTGTGCCTGGGCCTGGTGCCGGACTTCTACCAGAAGGTGGACATCCACGTCCATGTGCCGGAGGGCGCCATTCCCAAGGACGGGCCGTCGGCTGGCATCACCATGGCCACCTCCATGGTCTCGGCGCTCCTCAAGCTGCCGGTGCGGCGCAACATCGCCATGACCGGCGAGATCACCCTCCGGGGTCGGGTTCTGCCCATCGGTGGGCTCACCGAGAAGCTCTTGGCCGCCCGCCGGGGTCACGTGGACAAGGTCCTGGTTCCCAAGGAGAACGAGCGGGAGCTGTCCGAGGTCCCGGCCCGCATCCGCAAGAGCCTGGAGATTGAGCTGGTGGAGCACATGGACGATGTGCTCAAACGGGCGCTGGTGGTGGACGATCCCCACAGCCTGTTCCGGGATCTGCCGCCCGGTGGCATCTGCATCGATCTCATCCAGCCGTCCGCCAATCTGGCCCATTAGCGGCGCGGCTTTTCCCTTGACGCCGGCCAGCCATCAGGGTAAATAGGCCGCACAACGTCGGGCGGATAGCTCAGCTGGGAGAGCATCGGCCTTACAAGCCGGGGGTCACAGGTTCGAGCCCTGTTCCGCCCACCAGTCGATGGAGTGTTGTTACGGGGTCGTAGTTCAGTTGGTTAGAACGCCGGCCTGTCACGCCGGAGGTCGCGAGTTCGAGTCTCGTCGGCCCCGCCAGTAGCACCGAAGAGGGGTTGCAGCCGCAAGGCTGCAGCCCCTTTTCCTTTGCAGCGACCGGGACACACGGCGCATTTTCTTGCCCAGGAGAAACGGCTTTTGTACAGTGGGGGAAGCGGCTGTTCACTTGGCGGAGGATGGGGATGCGGGTCGGTGTGCCCAGGGAGATCAAGAACCAGGAGGGGCGGGTTGCGCTGACCCCGGCTGGGGCGGCGGCCCTGGCCGGCCAGGGCCATTCGGTGCGGATCGAGGCCGGGGCCGGACGGGCGGCCGGCCTGGCCGATGACGCCTACCAGGCGGCGGGGGCGACCATCGTGGCGTCCGCTGCCGAGGCCTGGGATGCCGAGCTGGTGGTGAAGGTCAAGGAGCCGCTCCCGGCCGAGTACGATCTTCTGGCCGGCCAGATCCTCTTCACCTTCCTGCATCTGGCCGGGGTGGATCCGGAGCTGACCCGGCGGCTCCTGGCCGCCGGCACCGTGGCAGTCGCCTACGAAACGGTGCGGGATGCCAGCGGCCGCCTGCCGCTCCTGGCGCCCATGAGCGCCATCGCCGGCAACATGGCCGCGGCGGTGGGCTGCTACTACCTGGGGCGGCCCCAGGGCGGCAAGGGGGTGCAGCTGGGTCAGGTGCTGGGCCGGCGGCACGGCCGGGTGCTGGTGATCGGCGACGGGGTGGTGGGCCGCCATGCCGCCCGCACCGCGTACGGCCTGGGTGCCAACGTCACCGTGGCCGGCCAGAAGCCGGAGCGGGCCGCCGGGCTGCGGCAGGAGATCGGGGCCGGGATGTCCTTCGTGCTCTCGGAGCCGGAAACCCTGGCCCGGGAGGTGGCGGTCGCCGACCTGGTGGTGGGGGCGGTGCTGGTGCCGGGGGCCCTTGCGCCCGAGCTGGTGAGTGAGGCCATGGTGGCCAGCATGGAGCCGGGCTCGGTGATCGTCGATGTCGCCATCGACCAGGGGGGCTCGGTGGCCACCTCCCGCCCCACGTCCCATTCCCAGCCGATCTACCAGGTCCAGGGCGTCATCCACTACTGTGTCACGAACATGCCGGGCGCCTTTCCGCGCACCGCCACCCTGGCCCTCACGGACGCCACCCTGCCCTGTGTGCTGCGGCTGGCGGCACAAGGCCGCGACGCCCTCCGGGCTCCGGATCTGGCCGCCGGCGTCAACACCTTCCAGGGCCGACTGACCTGCCGGGCCGTGGCAGAGGGGCTGGACATGCTGGCCGCCTATCAGCCCTTCCCGAGCCACGGCTGATCCGCCACGAGCCCCTCGCTGCCCCTTGTGCGGCCCTGCCCAGGGCCAGGAGAGATTGCATGGACGCTGCCCAGATCATGGCCACCGAGGACCGGCACATGCCGGGCTTCTTCAAGAAGATCCCCATCGTCATCGAGCGGGGGGAGGGCGTGGCAGTTTGGGATACCGCCGGCCGCCGCTACCTGGATTTCACCTCCGGCTGGGGGGTGACCGCCATCGGCCACGCCAGCCCGGTGATCCGGCAGGCCCTGGCGGACCAGGCCGGCCGCATCCTCCAGGGGCCCAGTGCGGGCCTGACCTATTCGCCGGCCCGGGCGGAGCTCCTGGCCCTCCTGGTCTCCCTCCTGCCGCCGAGCCTGTCCCGGGTCTTCTTTGCCAACAGCGGTGCCGAGGCCAACGACGCGGTCATCAAGCTGGCCCGCAAGGTCACTGGCCGGCTCAACGTCATCGCCACCTTGCAGGGCTTTCACGGCCGCACCATCTCCACGGCCTCGGCCACTGGCCAGGCCAAGCATCGGGAGCGGTTCAACCCCTTGATGCCCAACTACCTGTTCGTGCCTTTCAACGATCTGACAGCCATGGAGGAGACCCTGGACAACAGCGTCGCGGCGGTGCTCCTGGAGCCGATCCAGGGCGAGGGGGGGGTGAACGTGCCGGACCCAGGCTATCTGCCGGCGGTATCGGCCCTGTGCCAGCGCCACGGCGCCTGCCTGATCGTCGACGAGGTCCAGACCGGCTTCGGTCGCACGGGCAAGATGTTTGCCGTGGATGGACTGGGGCTGGCCATCGACTTCATGACCATGGGCAAGGGCATTGCCGGCGGCTTCCCCTTTGCCGCCTTCGCGGTCACGGAACAGGTGGCCGCGCGGCTGGAGCGGGGCGACCACGGCGGCACTTACTGCGGTAATCCGCTGGGCTGTGCGGTGGCCAAGGCCGTGATCGAGCACCTCCTGGGCGCCAAGGTGCTGGACAATGTCCGCCAGGTGGGCCAAAGGATCCTCAGCCGCCTGCAGGACTGGCAAGGGCGCTTTCCCGGGCTTATCGCCGAGGCCCGCGGCCAGGGACTGCTTCTGGCCATGGTCATGACCTCACCCGCGGCCGCCGAGGCGGTCTACCAGGGAGCACTGGCGGCGGGTCTGTTCCTGAACCTCACCCAGGACAAGATCGTCCGCCTCTTTCCCGCCCTGACCCTGACCCAGGGGGAGGCGGAGGAAGGGCTGGCGATCCTGGAGGCGGTCCTGACGTCGGCGGCCCGGTCCGGCGCCGCGGCATGACCGTGACAGCGCGTGGCTGCTGCGGCATCAATCAGCCGCCGGTGAGAACTGATCCTTGGTGGCGCCGCAGACCGGGCAGACCCAATCGGCGGGCAGATCGGCAAAGGGGGTGCCTGGCGCCACCCCGCTGTCCGGGTCACCCTGTTGGGGGTCGTAGAGATAGCCGCAGACATCGCACTGGTACTTGCTCATGGTCGCCTCCTGGCAACAGATCGAGGAGCGTCACTTTCCCTGGGTCGTTGGACCCACTCTAGCGAAGGGGTCCGGCTGCCGTCAAGGCAGGGAACATGCCCCGCCGCCACGGAATCATGGGGGCGGAAGGATGATCGTCATTGAAGTTTATTATTTAGCTATGGTATAGATACGCCGTCAATGGAGTCGGGTATCGTGTGGCCCGTGGCCGTGGCTGTTGAACAGCCTTCGTGGCGCGCTGCCGGCTGACTTCGCGGCGGACCGGCATCTTCGGGGAGAGATCCGGCCCTGCCTGCTACTCCGTCGCCACCATGAATCACCTGGACACCTGGGCAGCGAGGCCAGCTGGGTGGCCCGTTGGCTTGGAATGGCCGACCCCGCGTCCTTTCTTGTCGAAGAACCCGTCCCGCGAGGAGGAGTCCCTTGAAGCTGTCAACCCGGAGCCGTTACGGAACCCGTCTCCTGATGTGTCTGGCCCGCAGCTATGGCCAGGGCCCGGTGCTGTTGCGGAGCGTCTCGGAAGAGGAGGCCATCTCCCTCAAGTACTTGGAGCAGCTGGTGATCCCTTTGCGGGCTGCCGGTCTCATCAAGAGCGTGCGGGGGGCCAAAGGCGGCTACCTCCTGGCCAAGGACCCCAAGACCATCAAGCTCATCGATTTCCTCGACCCCTTGGAAGGCGGCCTGACCCTTGTGGAGTGCACGGAGTTCCCGGAGGTCTGTGACCGCGCCACGGACTGCAAGGCCAGGCTTCTGTGGCGGGACCTGCAAGAGACCATGGAGGAAAAGCTCTCCCGCCTGACCCTGGCCGACATCATGGACTAGCCGCCGGCCGCTGCCCAGGCCGGACGATGGCGGCTACTGTCCCCTCCTCCCCCCGGTCCTGGCCCTCGACCGGAGCAGCTGCCCCCCGTAGCCTTCATGGATCCCTTTGCCGGCATCCTGGCGCCCTTCAGCCGCTGGGGAGCAGTCGTCATGGCTGCCCTTCTGGCCCTGGGAGGCTGGCTGGCCCTGTCCGGCCTCGTGAACCTGGCTGGCCCCCGCCCCCGCTGGCAGGAAGCCAACCGGCGGGTGCTCCTTCTGGTGGTGCTGGTCTTTTTCGCCGGCTTCGGGCTCATCGTCTGGCTCCACCAGGCTCTCCACCAGGCCTTTGCCCTGGAGCTGCCGGCCCAGCTGGGCACCTGGCTCAACAACCAGCTGGCGGCCGGCAACCTTGGCCTGGGAGGCCTTCCTGCCTACGACCCTGGCCACCCGCCCCGCGACCGGCTGCCCTACTGGATCGAGAACGAGAAGTACTTCTTCTGGTTCTGGTGCTTCGCGGGCTTAAGCCTGCGGGTCCATGGCCGCACCAGGCTCCATCGCCTGCGGGCCGCCATCCTCCTCATGGTGGCCGTGACGATCGCCATCCTGGCAGTCTGGGCCGACCCCTTCCGTTCCCCCCTCCCCCGCTTCTTCGCCGAGGTCCAGCCCTGGCTGACGGAGAGCGCCGCGCCGGTGGAGCGCCTCAGCCTCTTCATGCGCCTCTATCCGCGGCTGGTCTTCTATTACAACGCCTCCTACATGTGGATCCATCCGCCGCTCCTGTTCATCGCCTACGCGGGCCTGGGCATCTTCTTTGTCTCGTCGGTAGGCATGCTCTTCCGGCGGGATGCCGCCATTGAGGCCGTAGGCTACGAGGCGGCCAGGCTCAGCTACTCCAGCCTCACCCTGGGGATGCTCCTGGGGCTGCCCTGGGCGCTTACGGCCTGGGGACCCAACTGGTGGTGGGATCCCAAGATTGCCAGCTCGATCATGCTCTGGCTGGTCTTCTCCACCGCCCTCCACACCCGCCTGTACAAGGACCGGCCCGGGATGTGGTACTTCACGGCCAGCCTGGGCGTGCTCTCGTTTGTGGCCATGATCTTCACCTTCGTCGCCTCCTTCCTCTTTCCCGGGGAGCACACCTTCCAATGAGCTCCCCAGCGTTCCCGGTCCAGCGACGCTTCGGGTACGACTTCCTCCTGGTGCTGGCCACCACGGTGGTGCTGGCCGTGATCTCCGCCTTGTGCATCTACAGCATGTTCGCGTACAAGACGGCAGTGGGAGCGGCCGCCTTGCCCGCCGCCCGGGCAGCCCACATGGCGCGCATGAACGGGCTGGTGGCCCCGTGGCTCATCGCGCTCATCCTCATCCTGGCGATCTGCGTCCCCAAGCGACTGTTGCCCGTGGCCTGGCTGCACCGCCTTACCGGCGGCCTGGCCATCCTGGTGGTGGGGGTCTCCGCCTGGCACGGCCTTCCGGTCGCCCTCCTGGTGGTGATCATCGCCGCCACCATCCTCCAGCTTGTGATCCTGGCCCTGGCGGTGACGGGCAGCCCCCTGCTCCGCTTCGAGCGCAAGGGCTATTGGCTCCGGGTCGGCTCGGCGTCCTTGCACCTGGGGCTCCTGCTCTTCCTGTGCGATCTCCATGTGGTGGGTCACCCCGGGTGGCATCCATTCCTCTTCTGGGCAGCCACGGTCAGCTTTGCCGTGGGACTCACCTGCTCCTTTTATGCCGACGCCCTGGTGCGTCTGGTGCGGCAGCAACCTGCCTCGACCCCGGGCCCCGATCCTGGGGAGCGGGCGTAAGCGCCGCCAGGCGGGCCGCTGTTTGCCAACCGGCCGTCCCGTGTGCTAGCGTAGTCGAAGGGGGAGGGGTGAAGCACCGCTGTCGCTGGAGGGCTCCGGGATCATGGTGGACCACAAGGACGAGGCGTCTGCCGACCTGCGCCGCTCCGACATCCGTCTGGAGCTCTCCTTTCCGGTCCGCTTCCAGCTCAAGGATCTCGGGACCTCGGCCATGGACGGCGAGGCGGTGGACTTCCATGCCAAGGGCATCTGCGTGCTCACCGACAAGGTGGTGCCCCGGGGCACGGTGGTGGATCTATTGCTCTTCCTGCCCAGCCATGACAAGACCATCCGCACCTCGGCCCGGGTGAAATGGGTGCAGCGGCTGCCCGGCGTCACCAAGGCGGTGCGTCTGGGCATGCAGTTCCCCCGGGCCCTGGATGTCCGCCTGCCCATCTCCTGCCTGCAGGAAAACCTCAACCAGCTGCTGCACGCCCAGGAGCGGCGCTGGCATCTGCTGCGCCAACCGCAGGAGACGACAGGCGCCCCTGGTCAGGGGACCCTGGTGCCGGCAACCGCTGCCTGCCTGCCGGCCCCCCTTGGCCCGCCACGGCTGCTGGTGGTGGACGACGATGCCACGCTGGTGGACAACCTGGGCGGCCTCCTGGCGGACGCCGGCTTCGAGGTCACCGGGGCCACCACCGGCGAGCAGGCCCTGGACCTGGTCAGGAGGACCGCCTTTTCGACCGCTCTCGTGGATCTGCAGCTGCCCCGAATGTCCGGGGTGGAGGTGCTGCGGCAGGCCAAGGAGACCCGGCCGGAGATGGAGGTCCTGGTCTGGACCGAGCACGAGCAGAGTCGAAGCGCCATCGATTGCCTCAACCTGGGCGCCTGTCACTACTTCGTCAAGCCGGTGCCCTATCCGATCCTCAAAGAGACCCTGGAGCGGGCCAGTCAGCGCTGCCGCCGCCGGTTGGCCACCGAGGAGGCGGCGGCCAGCTTCCGGACCCTGTTTGCGCACTGTGACCAGGGCCTGGTCGTGCTGTCGCCGGAAGGGGTGATTCTCGCCATCAATCCGTGTCTGGCCGGCCGCCTGAGCTTTGACCCGGAGGAGCTGACAGGCACCCCCATCCAGGCCCTGATGCCCGAGGCGGCCCCACCCCTGTGCCAGCACCTGCTCGCGGCGGACGGCCAGCCGTTCTCCCTCAGCCAGTCCCTGTGCCGCCGCGACGGCACCCCCATCGTCTTCCAGATTGCCGGCGGCTGGGTGACCGATGCCGACGGCCGGCCGACCTCGGCCGTCACCCTGCTGGCGGAGCGCTGACCGCAAGCCCTATGCCCCCGCCGGTCGCTGTCCCTGGCCACCCCCTGCCCCTGGGCGCCACCGTCACCCCCTTTGGCATCAACTTCTCCCTGGTCGCCCGCCACGCCTCGGCCGTCACCCTGGTCGGCCAGGAGCCGGCCGGCGGCCCGCCCTGGCAGCTGGCCCTGGATCCGGCCCGGCACCGCACCGGCGATGTCTGGCATTGCCTGGTGAGCGACCTGCCGGCAGGCGTCCGCTACGGCTATCGCCTGGACGGTCCCCGGGGGGGCGGCCATGCCTATTCCCCGGCGATCGTCACCCTTGACCCCCGGGCCCGGGCCCTGGCTGGCACCGAGACCTGGGGCCAGGCAGCCCCTTGGGGCCGCGCCCCGTTATGCCTGGTGCCCGACGGCACCTTCGACTGGCAGGGTGATCGTCCCTTGCGCCTTCCCTGGTCGGAGACGATCATCTACGAGCTGCACATCCGGGGCTTCACCCGCCATCCCAGCGCCCGGGTGGAGCATCCCGGCACCTACCTGGGCCTGGTGGAAAAAATCCCGTATCTGCGCCGGCTGGGCATCACTGCCGTGGAGCTTCTGCCGGTCTTCGAGTT
>JBFMBH010000089.1 GCA_040755095.1 Thermodesulfobacteriota bacterium | reverse complement strand
GGTCGCGCAGGTCGACCAGGAGGGCGACCGCCTCGTCGTAGCCCCGCGGCTGCTTGCTGCCAGCCAGGGTCTCGACCTTGGCCCACAGCTTGGGCTCACGCCCGGTCTGGCTGGCCAGGTACTTCTTCCGGGCCTTGGCCGCTTCCTGTTGGCGGCGGGCCTCTTCCTGGGCCTGCTCCTCGGCCTCTTGCCGCCGCCGCTCTTCGCCGTAGCGCTCGGCCGCCGCCAGCAGCTCGCCGGCCGTCCGGCGGCGGGGCGGGGCCTCGGGCCGGCCGCCAGAGCGCGCCGCAAGAAACCGTTGGCGCAGGACGGCAGCGACGGTGTCGTCGTCGTCCAGGATCAGGGTGGCGAGGAGATCGTCTTTCTCGGGGCCGGGAAGCCCGGCCACCCAGGCGGCGACCTCCTGCCGCGCCAGGGTGGTGGGGGCAGGCCGCGCCGGGCTCGCCTGCGCCGCCACGGCCAGGAGATCCGGATCGATGCGCAAAAAGTCGGCCATGCTGGCCAAGGCGGCGCTGGGCTCGCCCAGTCCGGCTGGCACGGCCGGCTCTGCCTCGTCGTCGGCCAGCTCGCCCGCCTGCACCTGCAGAAGCCAGCCCAGATAGAGCGCCCGCAGGTCGCCGCGTGCCAGCTCGGCCCGCACGCCGACCATGGAGGCGAGGTCCGCTTCTTCCTCATCCCAACTGCCGCCTTCCTCCTCGGATCGGAAGGAGACGATGATCCGGCCACCGGTCTCCCGGCAGCGGACAGCATCCCCCCGGCAGAAGGAGGCCGCGACCTCCGGCGCCAGCAGCCGGGATGGCAGGCGCAGCTTGAGGATGCGCGTGCCCCAGTTGGCCAGGTAGCAGAAGGCGTCGAAATAGCGCGCCATCCAGTCGTCCGGGTCTCCCTTGAGATCGCCCCAGGAATACTCGTTCACAAAACTGGTCGGCGTGATGCGGGCACGGGTGGAGCGTGCCCGCAGCTCGGCCATCTCCGTTCCGGTCAGCGGCCGGTCGATGGCCAGAAATTCGTAGTACTGGTACTCGCTCATGGGTCTCTCTCCCGCGGTGGTGGCCGCCCGAAAAGCTCTGGTGGACAGGGTGGTACGGATGGCCCCGGCCAGGTCACACACCCGTCGCGGAGCAGAACAGCGGCGGCCGGGGCGTCTTCCGGGCGGGAAGCTGACGTGGCCGATGCCGGTGGAGGTGGGCTTGGCGAAGGGGACGCAGCGCTTCCTGGGCCAGAAAGCCACCTGCACCAGGGCGACGCCCCCGTGCTGGGGAAGATCAGCGGCTCGTGGACTCCGGTTGTGGCCGCCAGCCCGCCAGGGCCTCGGCCAGCAGGCCCGGTGGCACCTCTTTGACGAAGCGGCCCGCCTCGTCCACGTACATCCGTCAGCCCAGGCCTCAGTCCGTGCGCTCCCGGGCCGCCGGCTCGACATCGACGCCGTTGACCCGGATGCTGGGGGAGCCGAGAAAGCGTGCCTGCCTGGCCTCCTCCACCGAGGCGATGCACCGCTCCCGGATGGCAACGGCGTCGGGGAGCCCGGCGGCCAGCTCGCGGATCAGCGCCATGACCCCATCCCGGGATCCGCAGCCCGGGCTGAACAGGGCCTCGATCACCACCCGCTGGCGGCTCATGCTCCGTCCCCTGGTCCGGCCGGCGAGTCTTTTCGGCACAGCAGAGCCCGGTCGATGCCCGGAAGCCGGCAAGGATCGGCCATGGCCTTGAGGGCCTTGATGAGGGTGCGCATGCCCGAGACGTTAGTCAGAAAATTGACGTATGACAATACAAGAAGATCTGGGGCGGGCGGATCGGGCGGGTGCGGGGCTGCCCCCGGGACCGGCCGGGTGCACCCTGTTTGACCGGAGGCCGGTACCCGGGTCCTCGATAGAAAAACGCTCCTGTTTCCAATGGATTCCGTGAAGATGGTGGCATGGTGCTGGCTATGGGTCGTTCTCCACCCGTCTTTTTTCGACTTGACACCCGAAAACGGATATATGCAAATAGGAAACACGACAAGGTCGGTCTGGAATCCGGGACGCGACCCGCCCACGGGAAGATTGTGCCTGTCTCGGTGGCGCTGGCGCCGGTGCCGAGCGTCCCGGGCGCAGGCCGACGCCGTGGAATGGCAAAAAAACTGGGGGGAGGGCTGCCCATCCCATCGGTTGGGATGGGCGCTCCCGCCTCGCAGTCGGTTACCGCCTTTGGGCGGAAGGAATGCCGTGCCTGACTGGCTCTTCAAAAGACGGTGGCGGATCTTTCTCGCCGGGACGCTCCTGGTGGCGGTGCCGCTCATCTGCCTGGCGGTCCTGGTGTCGGTGCTCGTTGGCCGCACCATGGAGGGGGAGATCCGGGCCGCAGGCCAGGCGCTGGCCAGGCTGGGCGCCCTGGCCGTTGGCGAGCGGCTGTCCGGCACCATCGCCTTCGCCGAGGCACATGCCGCCCGGCCCAGTCTGCCGGCCGCGGTGCAGCAACGCGCCAAGGAGGAGATGGATCGGCATCTGCGGATTCTCGTGGACAGCGCCGGCGATCTGGAGCGGGCCTTCATCACCAACCCCCAGGGCGTCCAACTGGCCAACTATCCCGAGACCCCGGAAACCCTGGGCCGAGACTTCTCGGACCGGGACTGGTACCGGGGGGTGGCGAAGGGCTGGACGCCCCATGTTTCCGAGCTGTACCAGAGGGCCGCGCCGCCCCAGCGGCTGCTCTTCGCTGTTGCCGTGCCCATCCAGACGGAAGGCGAGACGGTTGGCATCCTGGTGCTGCAGCCGGCGGCCGGCTACCTGACCGGGCTCGTTGACCGCTTCCGGGCCGGCGACCTGGGCGCCCAGGCCTTTCTGGTGGATGGCAAGGGCGACCTGGTCTTCCACTCCCAGCGCCGCCTCGACCGTCTCGTCCCCCTGGCGGATCATCCGGCGGTGGTGCTGGTCCGCCAGGGCCGGGCCGGCGTGGTGGAGACGGCCTCCTCCCTGGATGGCACCCCGGCCAGCGCCGCCTTTCACCCGGTGGCCGTCAGCGGCTGGGGCCTGGTGGTCGAAAAGCCCCTCCGGGTGGTCTGGGCGCCGGTGCGGCGGATCAGCGGCTGGATTGCCGGTCTCACCGCCTGCATTCTCCTGGTCAGCGGCGGGCTGGCCTTGCAATGGGCCCGGCTGCTGGCCGCAGCCAAGCGATCGGAGACCGACCTGCGGAAGGCCGAAAGATGCCTGCAGGGGCTTTTGTCCGGGATGGAGCAGACGGTTCAGGAACGGACCCGTGAGCTGCGGATCCTGGCGGAATCCAGCTCAGGGCTCGTCCGGCTGCCCATCTCCGGGGACCTCTTCCAGGCGATCTGCGAGGTGGCGGTCCGGGTCTTCGATCTGCGGCTCGCCTGGCTTGACCTCATGGACGTCCCCGGGCAGCGGGAGACGGCTTTGGGGTGCCCGGTTGCCCTGGCGGGGCCGGAGGCTGAAGCCCCGGCTGCGACCCGGCTTGCCCGGGAACAGGCAGCCGATGCCGGCGGCCTGTCCGCCGCGGCCATCAGGACCGGGAAGGCGCAGGTGCACAACGAGCCACCGGCCGGCGGCCAGGATCAGGCCCGAAGCGAGGCCCTGGCGGCCCTGGGCTGCGGGTCGGTTCTCGCCCTGCCGCTGGTGGCCTCGGACGGCCAGCCGGTGGGGAGCCTCAACCTCGGCCATGAGCGGCCCGGCTTCTTCGTCCCTGACCGGCTGGAGCTGCCGCACGTCCTGGGCAGCTATGCCAGTGCCCTCATCGAGAACCGTTGGCTCATCGAGGGACTCGATCGCCGGGTCCAGGAACGGACCCAGGAAGCCCTGGCCGCCAAGGAGGCGGCCGAGGCGGCCAGTCAGGCCAAGTCCGTCTTTCTGGCCAACATGAGCCACGAGATCCGCACGCCCATGAACTCGGTCATCGGGCTCAGCTACCTGGCCCTGCAGACCGCGCTGACCCCCCAGCAGCACGACTACCTGGAGAAGATCCACAGCTCGGCCCGGGGCCTTTTGGGCATCATCAACGACATTCTCGACATCTCCAAGCTCGAGGCGGCAAGGGTGGAGCTGGAGAGCGTGGACTTCCTTCTGGACGAGCTGCTGGACGAGGTGGCCTCCATGGCGGCCGAGAAGATCAACGGCCGGCCTGTCGAGCTCCTGGTGCAGGAGGATGAGGCCATCCCGCCGAAGCTCCGGGGCGATCCCCTCCGGCTGGGCCAGGTGCTCAGCAACCTGCTGACCAACGCCGTCCGGTTCACCGACCAGGGCGAGGTCGTGCTTTCAGTGCGGCTGGTGGGCCCGGCGACGGATGCCGTCACCCTGCGCTTCTCGGTGCGGGATACCGGCATCGGCATGAGCCGGGAGCACCTCGAGCGACTGTTCGAGCCCTTCAGCCAGGCGGATGTCTCCACCACCCGCAAGTACGGCGGCACCGGCCTGGGGCTGGCCATCTGCAAGCGGCTGGTGACGATGATGGCGGGCGAGCTGGCAGTGGCGAGCGAGCTGGGCCAGGGCAGCACCTTCAGCTTTGTGGTCACCCTCGGCCGGGGCCGCGAGACAGCCGACCAGCCCCTGCCCCTCCGCCTGTCCACCGACCTCCGGGGCACGAAGGTCCTGGTCATCGCCTCCGCCGTCGGCGTCCGCCGCCAGGTCGAGGCCTTTCTGCGCTCGTTTGGCTTCGTGCCGGCGGTGGTCGATTCCTGCCGGGAGGCCTTGACGCGGATGCAGCAGGCTGGGGCGGATCGCGCCCCCTTCGAGCTCCTGCTGGTGGACTGGCGGCTGCCCCAGCGCAACGGCCTGGCCACCGTCAAGCGCCTGCGGGAGGATCCGCGCTTCCGGCTGATCCCGATCCTCTTTCTGGGCTACGAGGCGGAAGGGGCCGGGCTGGCCCGCCAGACCGCCACCGAGCTGGGGGCGGGCTTTCTGGCCAAGCCCATCAGCCGCTCCCGGCTCTTCGACGCCATCATGGGGCTCTTCGGCCTGGCTCGGGACACCGGAAGTGGCCAGCGGGGCACGGAGCAGGCCCCGGCCGTGGGCCTGGCCGCCATCCGGGGGGCACGGATCCTGCTCGTGGAGGACAACGAGATCAACCAGCAGGTGGCCGGCGAGCTCCTGGGCCAGGTCGGCCTGGTGGTGGCGGTGGCCGGCAACGGCCGGGAGGCGGTGGACGCGGTCCGAGAAGAGGCCTTCGACCTGGTGCTCATGGACATCCAGATGCCGGAGATGGATGGCCTGGCCGCCAGCCGCGCCATCCGCTCCCTGGCCGGGCCAGTCAAGGATCTGCCCATCGTGGCCATGACCGCCCACGCCATGGCCGGCGACCGGGAGAAATCCCTGGCCGCGGGCATGAATGACCATGTCACCAAGCCCATCGATCCCGATGAGCTGTACCGGGTGCTGGCGCGCTGGATCCGACCGGGCCACCGGCCGGTGATGCAAAGCGAGACCCGGGTCAAGAAGGACGATGTGCTGTTGCCGGAATCCCTGCCCGGGATCAGGATCGCCGATGGCCTGAAGCGGATGGCCGGCAACCGGGCGCTGTACACCAACATCCTCGGCAGGTTCCTCGAAGACAACCGGGACCTGGCCGACCGGATGCGGGCAGCCCTGGCTGCAGGGGATGTGGAGCAGCTGCGGCAGTTGGCCCATGCCGTCCGCGGGGTGGCGGGCAATATCGGGGCCAGCGTGGTGGAGGAGGCAGCGGCCGCCCTGGAGCAGGGGATCCGGAACGGTCGCACCGAGGCCCTCGCCACCGGCCTGGCTGCCCTGACCGCCGCCCTGTCCAGCGTCCTCGAAGGTCTGGCGACCTTTGTCGCCGCCGCGGCTGCCGGCAAGCCAGAGGCGGAACGACCCGCCGGTGATCCGGGCCTTCTGGCGTCCCTGTTGGCGGAGCTGGCGCCACACCTGCGGCAGCGCCGGCCCCGGGAAAGCAAGGGTCTGGCGCAGGAGCTGCGGCGCTACGCCTGGCCCGAGGGTCACGCCGCCGCCGTGCAGGAGCTGGCCTCCCTGGCGGAGCGCTACCGGTTCCGGGAGGCGGAAAGGCTGCTCGGACAGATCCGGCACGCTGTCCTGGGTGACTGATCAACCTTCATCGCGGGTGCGAGGAAAGTCATGGCTGACAAGGCGCGGGAAGCGGTCATGCTTGTGGACGACGTGGAAGCCAATATCGACCTTCTGACCGATGTCCTGGGCGACGACTACCAGGTCTTCGCGGCCCTGGACGGGGAGACGGCCCTGGAGGACATCGCCAACGGCCCGCCGGACCTGATCCTGCTCGACATCATGATGCCGGGCCTGAATGGCTACGAGGTCTGCCGGCGACTGAAGGCGAATCCCCGGACCCGGGACATTCCGGTGATCTTCCTGTCTGCCCTCACCGGCGAAGACGATGAGGTCGCCGGCCTGAAGCTGGGAGCGGTGGACTACATTGCCAAGCCGTTCACGCCGGCTCTGGTACGGGCCCGGGTCCGCAATCACCTGGAGTTGAAGAAGCACCGGGACGGGCTGGCGGAGCTGGTCCGGGCACGGACCAGGGAGCTGGCTATCACCAAGGAGGTCACCATCGATGGCCTGGCAGCCCTGGCGGAATACCGGGATCCGGAGACCGGCGGCCACATCCAGCGGACGAAATACTATGTCCGGCTGCTGGCCGAGGCCTTGCGGCGGCAGCCACGGTTTCAGAAGGCGCTCGACGAGGAGTCCCTGGAGCTGCTCTACAAGTCAGCCCCCCTGCACGACATCGGCAAGGTGGGGGTGCCGGATCACATCCTGTTCAAGCCCGGGCCGTTGAGCGCCGAAGAGTTTACCGCCATGCAGAAGCACGCCGAATACGGCGCCAACGCCATCCGCCGCACCGAGGAGAAGCTGCCGGCCGACTCGTTTCTGGCCTTTGCCCGGCAGATCGCCCAGACCCACCACGAGCGGTGGGACGGCACCGGCTACCCGGGCGGGCTCAGGGGCGATGCCATCCCTTTGGGCGGCCGGCTGATGGCCCTGGCCGACGTCTACGACGCCCTGATCAGCCGGCGGGTGTACAAGGCTCCCTTGTCGCACCGCCGGGCGGTGGAGATCATCATCCAGGGCGACGGCCGCACCAGGCCCAGCCATTTCGATCCGGAGGTCTTGGCCGTCTTTGCCGAGCAGGAGGCGATGTTCCGCCAGATCGCCTTCGAGCACGCCGACTCCCAGGAGGAAAGAGAGACTCTTGGCTGCTGAGGGGGCGACTCGGCCAGCGGAGGAGTGCGCCATGGACAGAAAGACGATTCTCATCATCGATGACGAGACCAGCTCCATCGACCTCCTGAGCCATGCCCTGGGGCAGGAGTACGAGTGTGCCGGCGCCCTGGACGGTGAAACAGCGCTGGCCGATATCGCCGCCCAGCCACCAGACCTCATCCTGCTCGATATCATGATGCCTGGGATGAACGGCTACGAGATCTGCCGGCGACTGAAGGCAGACCCCCAGAGCCGCGACATCCCGGTGATCTTCGTCACCGCCCGCGGCGAGGTGGACGACGAGGCGCAAGGCTTCGCCCTCGGGGCTGCGGACTACATCACCAAGCCCTTCAAGCTGCCCATCATCCGGGCCCGGGTTCGCACCCATCTCGAGATCAAGGCCCAGCGGGATCAGCTGCGGGCCAGCATCTCCCTCATGGAGCACGAGACGGAGATCCTCCGCCAGAAGGCCGAGCTGGGCATCCAGGCCGGCTGTCTGGCCCATGATCTCAACAACATCCTCACCCTGGCCCTGGGCGTGCGCTACCTCCCGGACCTCCTCCCGGACAGCGTGCCCGAGAAGGCCGCCGTAAGAGCCGAGGCCATGGAGATCCTGGGCAGTGTCCGGCTGGGCTGCGACATCTGCCGGGGCTACACCAGCTACCTGCGCCATGTTGACGAAACGGCGGTCCCCCAGTCGGTTCCCGAGCTGCTCCAGGCCCTGGACATGTATGCCCGGCGCTTCCGCGGCAAGGTGCACCGGGAGCTCCCCACCGGCCGGCTGCTCGTGCGCTGCAAGGGCCACCAGCTGCAACGGGTCTTCGTCAATCTCTTCGTCAACGCCATGGAAGCCCTGGAGAACCGGGCGGAGCCCGAGATCCGCATCCGGCTCTGGCAGGAGGGCCAGCGGGTCCTGGCGAGCATCAGCGACAACGGGCCCGGCATCCCCGCCGCCATCCTCCCCCGCATCTTCGAGGAGCGCTTCACGACCAAGCCGGAAGGCACGGGCCTTGGCCTCTTCCTGGTCAAGCAGATCGTCGGCGCCCACAACGGCACCGTCCAGGTGCAATCCGTGCCTGGCAGCGGCACGACCTTCACCCTGTCCTTCCCGGCGCTGGCCGAGGAATAGGCCCTGGTCCTGCGCTTCCTGCTGCCGGCCCGGCCTGGTTGACTTTTCGCTTCCCATTGACTAAGGTTGCCGGTCGGCTCGGCTGCCGGGATCGACCCTGGCCGGCCGGGCAAAAAACGGCAAGACGCGGTGTTCCGCGATGGGGGGAAGAGACCATGGCCAGTGTGGTGGTGGTGGGCACCCAATGGGGTGACGAAGGCAAAGGCAAGATCGTCGATCTGTTGTCCCACCATGCGGACTACATCGTTCGCTTCCAGGGCGGCAACAACGCCGGCCACACCCTGGTGGTGGAAGGCAAGCAGTTCATCTTCCATCTCATCCCCTCGGGCATCCTGTACGAAGACAAGAAGTGCCTGATCGGCAACGGCGTCGTTCTTGATCCGGCGGTGCTGCTAGGGGAGATCGAAGGCCTGGCGGCCAGTGGCATCCAGGTGACGCCGCGCCGGCTGGGGATCAGCGAGCGCACCCACCTGATCATGCCGTACCACAAGGCCCTGGATCTGGCGGCGGAGGCCAAGGCCGGCGGCACCAGGATCGGCACCACCGGCCGGGGCATCGGGCCGTGCTATGCCGACAAGATCGCCCGCAAGGGCATCAAGGTGGGGGATCTTCTCGATCCGGAGCTGTGCCGCCAGAAGCTTTCGGAAGTGGTGGAGGAGAAGAACTTCCTCCTCACCCGGCTCTACAACGCCGAGCCGGTGGATGCGGAGGCCATCTACGCCCAGTACGCGGCCTTTGGCGAGCGGCTGGCGCCGTACGTCACCAACGTCTCGCTGGAGCTGGCTGGCGCCCGGCGCCAGGGCCGGCATATCCTCTTCGAAGGCGCCCAGGGCACCCAGCTCGACATCGACCACGGCACCTACCCCTTTGTCACCTCCTCCAACACCGTGGCTGGGGGTGCCTGCACCGGCGCCGGCTTCGGCCCCACCGGCATCGATGCCGTGCTGGGCATTTGCAAGGCCTACACCACCCGGGTCGGCGCCGGCCCCTTCCCCAGCGAGCTCCATGATGCCACCGGTGACCGGCTGCAGAGCCGCGGGGGCGAATTCGGCGCCACCACCGGTCGCCGCCGGCGCTGCGGCTGGCTGGACGCGGTGGTGGTGAACGAGGCGGTGCGCCTCAATGGCGTCACTGGCCTCGCCATCACCAAGCTGGATGTGCTCTCGGGGGAGGACTTCTTGCAGGTGGGAACCAGCTACCAGGAGGACGGCCGCTTCTTCACGGCCATGCCGGGGAACATCCGCACCGTGGCCCGGCTGCAGCCTGTCTATGAGGAACTGGCCGGCTGGCGGGAGGAGATCGGCGGCTTGCGCCAGCTCGCCGCCCTGCCCCAGGCAGCCCGGGACTATCTGCAGCGCATCGAGGAGCTGACCGGCGTGCCGGTCTGGATCGTCTCGGTGGGGCCGGCCCGGGATGCGACCCTGGTGCTGCGCAACCCCTTTGCCGCCTGACGAACTGCAGAATGTCCAACAAGGAATTTCGAAGGTCGAAGGGACCGGTTGTTGACGTTTCGGATCAGTTCTGCCGGTCTCTTCTGCAGTTGGACCTTCCTTGATCGACATTCGATAATCGCTGTTGGACGAACTAGCGGGGCAGGCTGCGGGCGCCGGCCAGGACGTCGGCCATGTCCGAGGCGATGGTCAGGGCCAGATTGGGCATGGCGGGGTAGGCGTCCACCGGCGAGCGGTCAGGACCGAAGACCGCCTCCTTGAGCCGCGCCGGGTAGCCGTCATCCTGGAATGGCAGGGGCTGCGCCATGGCCTCGCTCAGGAGCCACACTGTCTCGCCGCTTCCCACGCTCACCAGCCGTACCGCCAGCTCCAGCTGGCTGCCCCCCAGGGCACTGCCCGTGACACAGGAGCTGATTCTCCCCACCAGCACCAGGTCCAGCCCCTGGCCGGCGGCCAGGGCCCGGGCCTCGGCGATCCCGGCCACCGGCTCGGCCAGGCGGCTCACCTGCCGGAAGGTGCGCTTGCCCAGGAGGACCTCCCGGAAGGTCTCGGCGACCCCTGCCCCCTTGGCAGGATCCATGCCGGCGGGGACCAGAAAGGGCGGTACGCCGACACTGGCGGTCCGGTAATCGGCATCCAGGGGGTGGATGAGCACCACCGGCGAGCCCTTGGCCAGGGGGCGGGCCAGCCGGCTGTCCCGGCCGGCCCAGGAGCAGCCGGCCAGGCAGCTGCTGATGACCAAAAGCCCCAGGGCCAGGCCGGTGATCGACCGCCGGCGCCACGTGGTGCCTGTGCGCTGGTCACTCATAGGCGGACAGCTCCCCGCCCGCCAGGCCGCGGGCGCTGGCCAGGAGGGCATTGATGGCCTCGCTGCGCTGGATCTCCATGCCGGCCACCGCCAGCACATCCTGGCTGCCGGCATCCAGCAGCCGGGCGTTGACGATCACCGATCCCGGGGTCAGGGCGTAGGTGCCGGCCAGGATCGCCGACGCCTGGTGGCTTTCGGCCAGGAGCGCGGTGTCTCGGGTCAAGGTCAGCTCGCCGGTCCGGTCCTTGACCAGGAGCTCGCTGGATTTGCGCACCTCCACCACCTTGAAGCCCCGGTGGAAGAGCCGGGTAGCCACCGACTCGGTGAGGGCCCGGCCGAAGCGGGAGCTTACGTACAGGTCATCGATGTCCACGAAGGTGGTCAGGACCAGGCGGCAGCCCTGGCCCTGGCTGCCCAGGCTGCCGGCCAGCTGGCCGGCCAGGTCTTCGCCGATGCCGAAAAAGTCGGGGCTGGCCACCGACACCGTGCCCCCCAGCCGCTGATCCGGCCCGAACAGGCAGCCGCCCAGCCAAAGCAGCAGGGCCGCCAGCGCGAGCCCGCTCCCGATCCGTGATCCCTGTGGCGTCATGATGCTTCCCTCGCAGCTCGGGCGCGACCGTGCGGCGGCGCTGCGCCTCCCATCAAGGGGTGACTGCAGGCACCGGCAGGGCCCGCACCCGCACCGCCGCCGCCTGGCCTGCCGGCACCCCTTCGTCGGCCAGCAGCGCCCGCACCACCTCGTTCTGGCGGAAGACCATGGTGACGCTGGCCAGGAGCATGGCGTCGGTGTTGCGCAGCATGCGCGCGTTGAGAAAGACCTCGTCGCCGGCGCAGGTGTAGGTGCCCACTACCGTGCCCTGGGCCGGGTGGACGAAGCTCAGCTCGTCCATGTCCCGGGACAGGCCATACTCACCGAAGCCCTCCTGGACCATGAGCCCGGGGGTCTTGCGCACGTCCAGGACATTGAGTCCCGCCCGCTGCAGCTCACCTGCCAGCTGCTCCCCGAGATAGCGGCCGAAGGCCGACGTGCGGTAGAGGTGGTTGAGGTTGACAAAGGTGACCACCGACAGGGTGGAGCTGTCCGCCTGTCCCTGGCGGAGCTGGCGCACCAGTTCCCCGGCCATGAGCCGCACGTGGCTGTCCAGGGCCACGCCGGGGGAGCGGATCGGCTCCGGCGCCGGGCTTCCGACCAGACTGGCGACGCCGCCGCTGAGCCAGGACCAGTCCTGCCACCAGGCAGGCGATGCCGGCGGGGTGAAGACGCGGCCCGTGCGGTAGACGTAGTCGGCCGGCACCTGGTGCGGATGGTTGAAGGCCCACAGCCGGTAGGGGTGGGGGGGGTCCGGCTCTCCGGCCCGGCCTGGGACCGGACCCAGGAGGACGGCGACCAGGACGGCGGCAGCCACAACAAGGGACTGGGACACGGCAGCCCTCCTTTTTCGCGGCGCGGCAGTTCCCCGGCCAGGGCCTGCCGCGGCCGGGTCACGGATTGAAGCTCAGCTCCGGGTAGTCGGTGGCCACACTGCGCCAGGGGGCGCCAAAGGCCCGGGCGAAGGGATCGGCCTCGCCGGAGGAGCCTTCCGAGGCGTCGGGATAGATGACCGGGCGCCGCCCGCCCCCGAGCAGGGGGGAATCCAGCCGCAGGTCCACGCTCGCCACCGGGGTCTGCACGCCGGCCGCGCAGCCGCTCATGAGGACCATCATCAGCATTGCCGAAAAGGTGCGCATCGTACCCTCCTGCCTGTGCTCCTCGTTGGCCGCCGGAGTTGTGGCCATCCCCGGCAGGGGGCGTCGGAGAAGCCGACACCCGCCGGCGCGGCGGGGCCGACCGGGCAGCTTTTGCCCGGCGGCCGCTTTTGCCCGGACAGAGCGCCCAGCCGGCGCCTCCTGCTGCCGCCGCCGGGGCGGCCGCCTTGGCCGGCCAGCCCTGCGGCGGACTGCTGCGAAGAAGATCTTGCATGTTTCGTACCACTCCAGCGCCGCACCCCTTGCCCGACAACGGCCAGCAGAAAAAAAGGTTTACCCGCACGGCGCAGCTCAGTATATTATTGGTTTTTTCGCAAACGGTCCCATATCCGAGAGGTGGCAGACGATGGCGCGGATCACGGTGGAAGACTGTCTTGAGAAGGTGGGCGAGGGAAGCCGGTTCGCCCTTGTTCATCTGGCGGTCAGTCGGGTCAAGCAGTTCCGCATCGGCAAGCCGGGGCTCATCCCCGAACGGAACAAGGAGATCGTCAATGCCCTGCGGGAGATCGCCGCCGGCGCCGTGACCTTCCAGAACATCGCCGACCTGAGGCAGATGCCGACCCCGGAGGAGCTGGCGCCGCCGGCCGCCCCGGTTCAGGACGAGTCCGAAGAGGCCGAGGAGACCGAATCGGCTGCCTAGGGCTTGGGATACCCATCATGAAGAAGCGGGACTATTACGACATCCTGGGCGTCTCCCGATCCGCCTCTGTGGAGGAGATCAAGAAGGCGTACCGGAAGCTGGCCATGCAGTACCACCCGGATCGCAACCCCGGCGAACGGGAGGCCGAGGAGCGCTTCAAGGAGGCGGCTGAGGCCTACGAGGTGCTGGGGGACCTGGAAAAACGCAAGATCTACGACCGCTATGGCCATGAGGGCCTGCAGAGCAGCGGCTATTCCGGCCCCGGCAACTTCGACGACATCTTCCACAGCTTTGGCGACATCTTCGAAGATCTCTTCGGCTTTGGCCTGGGTGGCGGCCGTGCCGAACGGCGGGGCGGGCCAGTGCCTGGCGCCGATCTCCGCTACGATCTGGCCATCAGCTTTCAGGATGCCGCCAAGGGGGCGGAAAAGGAGATCCAGATCAACAAGCGGGACACCTGCTGGACCTGCGAGGGCACCGGCCGCCGGCCCGGCACCGGTGTCAAGACCTGCCCCTCCTGCCAGGGCCGCGGTCAGGTGGTCCGCGCCCAGGGCTTCTTCCGGGTAAGCACCACCTGCAGCCGCTGCCAGGGCGAAGGCCAGATCGTCACCGACCCTTGCGAGGACTGCCAGGGCCATGGTCTGGTCCAGGCCACCAAGAAGGTGGCCCTGAAGATCCCGGCCGGGGTGGATACCGGGGCCCGGATGCGCCTGCGGGGACTGGGCGAAGGAGGCCGCCGGGGCGGCCAGCCCGGGGACCTCTACGTGGTTATCCATGTGGAGCCCCACGAGCTCTTCCATCGCCGGGGCGACGATCTGGTCTGCCAGTTGACGGTATCCATGGTGGACGCCGCCCTGGGCGGCACACTGGAGCTCCCCACCATCGACGGCGCCAAGCCTGTCACCATCCCCCGCGGCACCCAGCCCGGCGATGTGCTGACCCTGAAGGGGGAAGGCATGCCGATCTTGAACGGCTACGGCCGGGGGGACCTGTTCGTGGAGGTGAAGGTGGTGATCCCCACCGGTCTGTCCCGGGAACAGGAGGAGCTGCTCCGGCAGTTTGCCGCCCTTTCGGCGAGCCGGGAGCCAGCCGAGGAGGAGGGCGGCTTTCTGAAGAAGCTGTTCGGCAAGTAGGCCATGGACGACGACCCGTTGGCACGGCTCAGCCATTTCGACCCCTCCGGCCAGGCCCGGATGGTGGACGTGGGCGGCAAGCTGCCCACCGTGCGGGAGGCCGTGGCAGCCGGCACGGTCACCATGAGCCCCGAGGCCTTCGCCCTGCTGGCCAGCGGCCAGATCGGCAAGGGCGACGTGCTGGGCGTGGCCCGCCTGGCCGGCATCATGGCGGCCAAGCGGGTGGATACCCTCATCCCCCTTGCCCACACCGTGCCCCTGACCAGCGTCGGCATCCGCTTCGCCCTGGACGAGGCCAAAAGCCAGGTGCAGATCGAGGCCAGTGCCCGGGCCGAGGGCCGCACCGGCGTGGAAATGGAGGCCTTGACCGCCGTGTCGGTGGCAGCGCTGACGATCTACGATATGTGCAAGGCCGCGGACCGGTCCATGGTCATCGACCAGCTGCGGCTGGTGCGCAAGACAGGAGGCAAGAGCGGCACCTACACGCGACCGGCATGACCGGCCGCCGGGCGCCGCCTGGAAAAAGGCTCTGAAACGTGGTATGGACAGGCAGCCATACCATCGGCATCCCAACGGACCCTTCAGGACAGACCCCCATGAACAAGGAAGAGCTGGCCTATTTCGAGAAGAAGCTCAAGGATATGATGAGCGAGCTCCTGAGCGAGGCCGAAAAGACCTTGAACGACATGACCGGCACCAACACCAACTATCCGGACCCCACGGATCGGGCCGCGGTGGAGTCGGACCGCAACTTCGAGCTGCGGATCCGCGACCGGGAGCGCCGACTTCTGGGCAAGATCCAGGAGGCCCTGGGGCGGATCGAGGACGGCTCCTACGGCATCTGCGAAGAGTGCGGGGAAGACATCTCCGCCCAGCGCATGGAAGCGCGGCCGGTGACGACCCTGTGCATCGACTGCAAGACTCGCCAAGAGCAGCACGAGAAGGCACAGGGCCGCTAGGGCCCCCAAGCCGGGGCTGATCGGAGCCGGCCTGCTCGTGGCCCTGGCCGATCAGGTCTCCGAAGGAGCGCGCACGACCCTATGCCTGAGCTGCGCAAGGACCCCATCCTCGGCCGCTGGATCATCATCTCCCGGGAGCGGGGGAAGAGGCCCACGGATTTCATTGTCGAGAAGGACGTGGTGCGGGGCGGCTTTTGCCCCTTGTGCCCCGGGAACGAGAACACCACTCCCCCCGAGGTGCTCGCCTACGGGCGGACCCATCCGGCCCCCAACGCCCCGGGCTGGAGCCTGCGGGTGGTGCCCAACAAGTATCCGGCCCTGGTTATCGAGGGTGACCTGGACAAGGAGGGCGAAGGTCCCTACGACAAGATGAACGGCATCGGCGCCCACGAGGTCTTGGTGGAGTCGCCCAACCACAACGAGTCCTTCGCGGAGATGCCACCGGAACGGCTGGTGGCGGTGTTCTGGGCCTACCGGGACCGGCTGGTGGACCTGGCCAAGGATCCCCGCTTCCGGTATGTGATGGTGTTCAAGAACTACGGCCGGGCGGCGGGCGCCTCCCTGGAGCACTCCCATTCCCAGCTCATCGCCCTGCCGATCCTGCCGCGGATGATCGTCTCCGAGCTGGAAGGCAGCCTGTCCTACTTCCGCTACAAGGACCGTTGCCTGTTCTGCGACATCATCCGCCACGAGCTGAGCCAGGACCTGCGCCTGGTCTGCCAGAACGAGCACTTCGTCACCATCACCCCGTACGCGCCCCGCTCCCCCTTCGAGATGTGGATTCTGCCCAAGAAGCACGCCTCCTGCTTTGCTTCCATGGGCGACGCCCTGTTCGACGCCCTCGCCCGCCTGTTCTCCGAAACCATGCGGCGACTCGATGTCTGCATCCCGAAGGTCCCTTACAACTTCGTCCTGCACACCGCGCCGTTGCGAAGCCCGCGCCTGGAGCACTTCCATTGGCATTTCGAAATCATGCCCAAGCTGACCATGGTCGCCGGCTTCGAGTGGGGATCCGGATTCTACATCAACCCGACGCCGCCTGAGGAGGCGGCCAGCTACCTCAAGGAGGTGGCCCTGTGAGCGGTAAGCAGAAGAAGATCCTGTTGGTGGACGACGAGGAGAGCATCCATCTTCTCTACAAGGAAGAACTGGAAGATGAGGGCTACGAGGTGCACTCCGCCCTGTCCGGCGACGAGGCCCTGCGCAAATACAACATTGTGCTCCCGGATCTGGTGGTGCTGGACATCAACATGCCGGGCATGAACGGCATCGAGGTCCTGCGACGGCTCAAGGAGATCAAGCCGACCCTGCCGGTGATCCTCTCCTCGGCCTACAACGAGTACAAGCAGGATCTGGGCTCCTGGGCGTCCGACGACTACCTGGTCAAGTCCTCCAACCTGGACGAGCTGAAGCGGGCCATCAAGCAGCACCTGCCCTGATGCCCCTGCCCCGGCGCCCCTGCCCTTCCCCGACGACAGGCGCTGGCCCGGCTCGCCATGAAGGACGTCCAAAGCCAGGCGGATCACCGCTGCATCGCCATCCACAAGGTGGGGGTCAAGGACATCGTCTATCCCATCACCGTCCTTGACCGGGCCAACGCCGTCCAAGCCACCGTTGCCTCCTTCAACATGTACGTCAACCTGCCCCACCACTTCAAGGGCACCCATATGAGCCGGTTCGTGGAGATCCTCCACCGGTTCCGGGGCCGGGTGGAGCTGCCGGCGGTGCGCCTGATGCTCGACGAGACCCGGCGGCGCCTGCAGGCCGAGTCGGCCCATGTGGAGATCGCCTTTCCCTATTTTCTCCGCCGTCCGGACGGCCGCGGCAGCGAGGCCATCCGGGAGTACCAGTGCCGCATGCATGGCTCGGCAGGCGAGCGGGACGATCTGTCGTTGACGGTGGAGGTGCCCATCGCCGCCCCGACGCCGTCCGGCGGCGGCCGTGGCCTGCCGCGCTCGCTGGGACGCTGGGGCCAGGCCCTGGTCTCCTTGCGCTTCCGGCACTTCATCTGGCTGGAGGAGGTGATCGACCTGGTGGAGGCGGTCACCAGCCACGGCCTCACCTGGCCGGCCGCGTCCGGCGACCGGGAGGAGGGCCTGACCGTGGAGGGCCTGGCCCGGGCCCTGGCCAGCCGCCTGGCCCTCCACCCGGACATCGGCTCCGGCACCGTCGAGGTGGAGAACCTGGCCGCCGGCTACAGCACCTTCGCCGTGGTGCACTGGCCACAGGCGGAGTACGGACAACGCGATCATTCCTGACCGAGGTCATCATGGCCCCTGAGCTGTTTCTGGAGATAGGCACCGAGGAGATCCCGGCCGGTTTTCTGACCAGGGCTTGCGCGGACATGGAGCGAAGAATGGCCGAGCGGCTGGCGGCGCTGGGCCTGGGGCACGGCCCGATCCGGGCCACCGCCACCCCCCGGCGTCTGGTGCTGGCGGTAGCGGATCTGGCCGAGCACCAGGCGAGTCGCCGGGAGGAGGCCGTGGGCCCCCCGCGCCAGGCAGCCTTCGACGCCACCGGCCAGCCCACCAGGGCGGCCATCGGCTTCGCCCGCTCCCAGGGCGTGCCAGTGGACGCCTTGACGATCGTCACCACCCCGCGGGGCGAGTATGTGCAGGTGGTCAAGGATGTCCCGGGCGCCGCCACGGCCAGCCTGCTCCCTGGCCTGCTGCCGGCCTTCATCCAGGGCCTGCCCTTTCCCAAGTCCATGCGCTGGGGCAGCGGGTCGCTGGCCTTTGCCCGGCCCATCCGGTGGCTCGTCGCCCTGTACGATGGCCGCCTTGTGCCCTTCACCCTGGACGGCCTGGCGGCTGGCGACTCCACCTGCGGCCACCGGTTCATGGCCCCCCAGCCGCTGCTGGTGACCGGCAGCGACCACCACCGGCAGGTGCTCCGTGAGGCCCATGTGCTGGTGGACATGGCCGAGCGGCGGCAGCGGCTGCAAGACGAGATCGAAGAGGCGGCCGCGGCGGTGGGCGGCCGCCTGCTGCCGGATGAGGAGCTGGCGGCGACGGTGGCCAACCTCGTCGAGATCCCCTTTGCCGTGGCCGGCTCCTTTGACCCCAAGTTCCTGTCCCTGCCCCGCTCGGTGCTGGTCACCGCCATGCGGGAGCACCAGAAGTCCTTCGCCGTGGTGAGCCAGGCCGGGGATCTTTTGCCCTTCTTCGTGGCGGTGAACAACACCCGGGTCCGGGAGACGGCGGTCTCGGTGCAGGGCCACCAGCGGGTGCTGCGGGCCCGGCTCGAAGACGCCCTCTTCTTCTTCAACGAGGACCAGAAGCTGCCCCTGGCTGATCGGGTGCCTGGCCTGGCCGGGGTCATCTTCCAGGCCCGCCTGGGCACCATGCTGGAGAAGAGCCAGCGGCTGGTGCAGCTGGCGGGCTCCCTGGCCCAGGCCCTGGCGCCCGACCTGCGGCCGCAGGTCGAACGGGCCGCGCACCTGGCCAAGGCCGATCTGCTCACCGCCATGGTGG
>JBFMBH010000088.1 GCA_040755095.1 Thermodesulfobacteriota bacterium | reverse complement strand
GCTTCGGAGCGGGCCAACTATGACGAGACCGGGATTGGGGCGACCAGTGCGGTGGGGTCCTCGAACGGCCACCTGCCCCTCCCATCCTGCCAAACTCATCCTGCAGAGGTACGTGGCCAGGCGACGCCGGCCCAAGGCGCTTCCGCCGGGCCGGCGACCCCCGGGCGGCCTTTGGCTTGACGGCAAGTCCGTTCTTCGTGTCTAGTGGGAGCCGGCAAGTGGCAAGGGAGCGCGGCAACATGGACGACCGCTTTGTGACCGGGGTGCCGGGGCGGTGGTGGAGGCTGGGGTGATGGGAAGACGATACAAGGCAGTGGCAGGGTCCGAGGCAGCCGATCTGGAGGCGGCCCTGGCGGCTGTGGATGCTGACCAGCTGCGGGGTCTGATCCGTGACCTCCTGCCGCAGCTGGATGGCCGGATCCGAGGCCTTCTCGTCAACAACCTCGTGGAGCGGGCTGCCCGGGCGGGATCCGGCTGGGCGCCAGCCGGCCCGGGGGCGGCTGAGGTGGCGGCAGTGGCGGCCTTTGCCGCAGCGGCTGAGCGCCGGGGCTACGCTGACCCGGAGGAGGTCGATTTTCATCTGCGCCAGGGGGGAGCCGCCTTTCTCAACCGGCGGTATGGGGATGCCCGGACGATCTTCCAGGCCCTCCTGCCGCCGCTCAACGAGGGCGAGATCGACCTCGGCCAGCACGAGCTGATTGGCGAGGTGCTGAGCACCGATGAGACGGACTGTACGGTGCAGTACCTGGTCGCGGTGTACATGACCACCGAGCCCGAGGAGCGGGCCCGGGCACTGATGGAGGCCTACAGCGAGGTGAGCGGCATCGGCTTTGTCGGTGAGCCCTTGCGGGAGATGGAAAGGGTGGCGGTGGAGCCGCTGCCCGGTCTTGCCGAGTTTCTGCCCCGGTGGCGGGATGTTCTGGAGCAATACACCGCCATCGGCGGGCTGGACTGGTCACCCGACCTGGCCCGCTGGCTGCGGGAGGCGGTGCAGCGTCTGGAGGGGGTGGACGGCCTGGCCAGGATAGCCCGTGCCACGGGAAAGGCCGACGATTTGCGCGCCTGGTGCAGGAGCCTGCTGGAGGCCAGGGAGTGGCGGGCCGCCTTGCGGGCCTTCGAGGAGGCGGCGTCCCTGGTCCGCGAGGAGCACCGGCGCGGGGAGTTTCTCGACGGGGCGGCCCTGGCGGCCCAGGAGCTGGGCCTCGACGACCAGTCGGCCCGGCTGGAGGATGGGTGGCGCAAGGCCCCCAGCCTGATTCGTCTGTGCCGTTGGCTCGGCTCGCTGCCGGGGCCGGCGGAGGTCCGGGCGGCCGCGGCCCAGGCCTTGAAGGCGTGCCCCAGGGCCGATGCCCGCCAGGCGAGCTTTCTCCGGGTGCTGGCCGGTGATATCCGGGGGGCCGCCCGGCTGCTGGCGCAGGCACCGGGTCTGGGCTGGTCTTACCCGGAGCATCCCGGGCACCTTCTGTTCTGGGCGTTTGAGCGGATCCTTGCCGGCGATGCCGCAAAAGACATGCGGGGGTGGGAGGGCTTCCACGGCGATCCTGGCTGGTGGCCGGGCGATGCCGGCGAGCCCCAGCTGGCGACGCCTTCGGCCCTGGAGGTTCTGCGTCTGGCTGGCGTTGCCGAAACCGCCGATGCCGAGACCCGCGCCCTTGTGCTCGGAGCGATGCGCCAGGCGGCCGAGCAGCGGGTGGCCGGGGTCACCGGCGCCAAGAGACGGAGAACTTACGGCCATGCAGCGGAGCTGACTGCGGCCTGTGCCGCTCTGGACAGGAGCCCCGCCGGTGCCCGCTGGCTGGCGGATCTCCGGGCCCGGTTCAGCCGCTATCCGGCCCTGCAATCCGAGCTTGCCGAGCGGCTGCAGTGATCGGGAGCCCGGTCATGAATCCCCTGGGCTTTGTGCCGGCACGGGGCGTCGTGCAGCCGGCGGCGGCGCCGGATGTGCGGCGGGCCTGCTTCGTGGCCCGCAAGCTTTTTGCCGAGATCGTCTACGACACTGCGGCGCTGGAAGACAGCCCGTACACCTTCCCGGAGGTGCAGACCCTGCTGGAGGGGATCACCGTGGGGGGACACCGGCTGGCGGATCAGAGCCTGGTGCTCAACCAGGCCGCCAGCTGGCGGCGGCTTATCGAGCTGGTGGGGTCGGGCCGCTTCGCTCTCGACAAGGAGACCTTCTGCGAGCTGCACGCCCTGGTGGCCCGGGAGGAGGCCTTGACCTGGGGGGTGTTCCGGGACGGGGCGGTGCGGATTGCGGGCAGCCGTCACGAGCCGCCGCCGGCCGCGGCCCTGGACGAGCTGTTTGCTGGCGGGCTGGCGGAGCTTGACCGCATCACCTGTCCGTTCCTCAAGGGCATCAACTTCTTCCTCTTCGGGTCCCTGTCGCAGTTCTTTTTCGACGGCAACAAGCGGACATCGCGCCTGATGATGAACGGAATCATCATGTCGGCCGGCCATCCACCCATCAGTGTGCCGGCGGCCAAGGCCCTGGAATTCAACCGGACGATGCTCACCTTCTACGAGACCAGGGAGGGTCGCGAGATGGCCCAGCTCCTGCTGAGCCTGGCACCGGTGGCCTACCTGCCCGCCATGCCGGCCTGAGAGCCGTCCACTACGCACGCACCCTTTGTGCCCATCATCCTGCTCATCTTCTACCACGGCCGGAGCACATGGGTGCATCCTCTGGACTTTGCGGGGCTTTTTGATCTGCCGGCGACCTTGGAGCAGGGGCAGCGGCGCACCCTGAGCGCCTTGCGCCGGAGCATCATCGATGTCCTGGAGGCCCGCTTCGAGGCGGTTCCGGCGGTGGTGCTCCTTGAGCTGGACAAGGTGGAGCGGGAAGAGACCTTGCACACCCTGCACAAGCGAGCGGTGGTCATCGCCTCTTTGGAGGCCTTCCGGGACCTGGTGCGCCGCACCGTGGCCGACTGAGCCCCCCGCCCGACCCGGCTGCCGTCCGTAGGCCTCCCCCAGCGCCGTGATCCATGGCTCCCTGCCGGGCCACCGAGTCGGCCCCAGGGCCGCCGCCGTGCCTGATCAGCGCCGTCATCGGCAGGGTGCGCCAGGAAGAGCCGGCAGCCGCGCCGCCCTGGCCGAAGAAATCGCTCACTTGGCCATCTTGGTGAGGTCCCACATGGGCAGGAAGATGGCCAGGGCAAAGAAGCCCACCACCGCGGTCAGCCCCACCACCAGCACCGGGCCGATGACGTCGGACAGGGCCTTGGTGGCGTAGCCCACCTCCTCGTCGTAATGGTGGGAGACCTCCTGGAGCATGTCCTCCAGGGAGCCGGACTCCTCGCCCACCGCGATCATGTTGATGACCATCGGGGTGAAGAACTTGGCCTCCCGCAGGGGACCGGCGATGCCGCGGCCCTCCTCCATGAGGTGCTTGAGGCGGTCGAACTCCCGGGCGATGGCGGCGTTGCCGATGGCGGCGGAGATGATCCTGATGGCATCCAGGATGCTGACCCCGCTCTTCATGAGGATGGACAGGATGCTGGAGAACCGGCTCATGGCGGTCTTGACGAACAAGGGGCCCAGAACCGGCAGCCGCAGCACGGTGTGGTCCCGGAGAAAGGCGCCCTGGGGGGTGGCAAAGAAGGCGCGCAGGGCGAAGAAGGCCGCGGTTGCCGCGCCGATGAGGACCGGCCAATAGGCCTTGAGCACCTGGTAGAGCCAGATGCACAGCCTGGTGGGGGCGGGCAGCTCGAGGCCGGCGCTGGCGAACACGCCCGCGAACTTGGGGATGACGAAGGTGAGCAGGAAGAAGAAGGCGCCGCCCAGGGCGAAGACCACCATCTTGGGATAGGCGAGAGCGCTCTTCACATCCTCCCGGACCTTGTGCTCGTGGTCGAGGATGAAGGTGATCCGCTCCAGGATCTCCGGCAGGGTGCCGGACAGCTCGCCGGCATGGATCAGGCTGCAGTAGAGGCTGTTGAAGACCTTGGGATGCCTGCGGAAGGCGTCGGTAAGGGTGGCGCCCTCCTTGATGTCCGTGGTCATGGCCCGCAAGGTCTGCCGCAGGGTGGCGTTCTCGGTCTGGGCCTCCAGGATCTCGAGAACCTGGGTGATGGAGATGCCGGCCCGGATCATGGTCCGGATCTGCTTGGTGAACAGGAGCAGCTCCGGTGTGCCCACCTTCTTGGCGAAGAGGCCGCCGGCCATGCCGCCGCTGCCTCCGTCCCCCCGGGCCTTGCCGACGCTGGTCGGGAAGAGGCCCTGGCCGGCCAGGATGTTCTGGGCCGCTGCCACCGACTCTGCCTCCACCACGCCCTGGATCGTGGCACCTCGATCGTTGATGGCCTTGTAGGCGAACTGGGGCATGCGGGTGAGCGCGGGCGTCCTGTCCTCAGACGAGAACCGTCTCCGCCGCCTCCTCGAAGGTGGTGATGCCGTCGATCACCTTGGCCAGCGCGATGTCCCGCAGAAGCCGCAGCTTGCCGGCGGCCCGCAGGCGGCGGCTGATGTCGGAGGAGGAGACCCGGGTGAGGATCATGGCCCGGACGTCGTCGTCCACGGCCAGGATCTCGTAGATGCCGGTGCGGCCCTTGTAGCCGGTATTCATGCACAAGGAGCAGCCGGTCCCTTTCTGGAAATGGGCGCTGGCCGTCTCGTCGAGCCCCCAGTAGCGGAGCACCGCAGGCGGCGGCGCGAAGGGGGCGGCGCAACGGGCACAGATCCGGCGCAGCAGGCGCTGGGCGCAGACACACAGGAGGGAGGCGGAGATCAGGAAGGGCTCGATGCCCATGTTGTCCAGGCGGGTGACGGTGCCGGCAGAGTCGTTGGTGTGGATGGTGGACAGGACGAGATGGCCGGTGAGGGCAGCCTGGATGGCGATGCTGGCGGTCTCGTTGTCCCGGATCTCGCCCACCATGATGATGTTGGGGTCCTGGCGCAGGATGGAGCGCAGGCCGGAGGCGAAGGTCATGCCGGCCTTGGTGTTGAGCTGCACCTGGCGCACCCCGTCCATGCGGTACTCCACCGGATCCTCCAGGGTGATGATGTTGACCTCCGGGGTGTTGATCTCGTTGAGGAGGGCATAAAGCGAGCTGGACTTGCCGCTGCCGGTGGGGCCGGCGGAGAGGATCATGCCGTAGGGCTGCCTGGCCATGTGGCGGATGGTTACGAGGTCCTCCGCCAGAAAGCCCAGTTTTTCCAGGGGTAAGGCGCCAACGCTGATGTAGAGCAGCCGCATGACCAGGTTCTCGCCGTAGATGGTGGGCAGGGTGGAGACCCGGAGGGAGATCTCCTGGTCCTCCACCCGGATGTTGAACCGGCCGTCCTGGGGGATGCGGGTGTTGGCGATATCCATGCTGGCCAGGATCTTGATCCGGGAGACGATCCCGGGCAGCATCGAGCGGGGCGGCGGCGGCACCTCGTGCATCTTGCCGTCGATCCGGAAGCGCACCTGGGCCCGCTTCTGCTCCGGGCTGATATGGACGTCGCTGGCTCGCTCCTTCACCGCCTGGTGGAGGATGGAGTTGACGAGCCGGATGATCGGCGCCGCGTCGGCGATATCCCGGAGGATGCCCAGCGGCTCGGCGCCCTGGTCCTCGCTCTTGATCTCCAGCTCGCCCAGCTCGTCCAGCACCTCCGACACCGAGGATCGGATGCCGTAGATGCCATTGAGAAGAATGGCCAGCTCCGATTTCGAGCAGATGAGGGGCTCCACCTCGATGTTGTTGAGCTTTTCCACCATGTCCAGGGCATTGAGGTCCATGGGGTCGACCATGGCGATCCTCAGCACGAAGTCGTCCTGGGACAAGGGGGCGAGGAGGTACTTGTTGGCCAGGTCGTACGGGATCAGGCTGGCCAGCTCCGGCCCCACCGCCAGCTCGTTGGGGTCGTATTTGCCGATCTGGAGCTGGGTGGACAGAAGGCTTATGATCTCGTCTTCGGAGACGATGCCCTTGTGGATCAGAAAGTCTCCCAGCCGCATGCCCGAGCCCTTCTGCTCGGCCAGGATCGGCCCCATCTGCTCCTCGGCCAGGAGGCCTGCTTCCACCAGCATCTCTCCCAGTCGCTTGCGGATCCGGCGCATGACACGCTTCTCCCTGGCCGCCCTTCACGGGGCAGCGGCAGCCGGCTCTGGCGGCTGCGCGGCCGCAGTGTCGGCCGGCGCTCCCCCGGTGAGGATCTTGGGGGTGATGAAGATCAGAAGCTCTTCCAGATCGCTGGACTTGGAGTCCTTCTTGAAGAGCCAGCCCAGGAGCGGCACGTCCTTGAGGCCAGGCACCCCGGTGTTGCCGTCGGTGCTGGTCTCCTTGGCCAGGCCGGCGATGACCGCCGTGGCCCCGTTCTCCACCAGCAGCTGGGTCTGGGCCAGCTTGCGGATGATGAACGGGTTGCCGAGCACGGTGCGGCTCATGTCCACCTCGTCCTTCTTGGCCTCGATGTTGAGCTTGATCACCTGGTCGGTGATGACGTGGGGGGTGACCTGGAGCCGCAGGGTGGCGCTCTTGTACTGGACCTTGACCTCGTCGTTCTCCACGGTCTGGAAGGGGACGTCGGTGCCGCTTTCCACGATGGCCTGGTTGTTGTCCAGGGTGGCGATGGAGGGCCGGGAGAGGATCCTGACCCGCCCCTCTTCCTGCAGGGCCGACAGCTGGACGTCCAGGACGTTGCCGGACACGCTCCGGTTGATGAAGCCGATGGAGGCGGGGTTGATGCCGCCGATCGGGGCTGCCGGCAGATCGACGCCGAAGCCCTGACCGCCGATGCCGGAGCGGCTCTTGCCGTCGACCCCGGGCAGGTACGTGCTCCGGCCGGTGGCCGGGTCGACGGTGCCGTTGATGCCGCCCGGGGTAAGGAGGTTGCCGTAGCTGCCGTGCAGCCAGCCCCACTGCACCCCCAGCTCCCGGGCGGTATCCATGGTGGTCTCGATGATGCGGGCCTCGATGAGGATCTGGGGGGTGGAGCGGTCCAGGTCGCGGACAAAGGCCACCAGCTTGGCCATGTTCTCCTCCACGTCCTGGACCACCAGGGAGCGGGAGTGCACGTCCACGGTTACCGAGCCCCGGGCTGCCCCCTCCTTGTCCTTGGTCAGAAGCGGCCGGATGGACTCGGCGATCTCGTCGGGATTCGCGAACTCGATGCCCACAATCCGGGTGACCAGCGGCGCCACCTGCTCCTTTTCCTCCCGTTCCAGGGCCTTGCGCTCCAGGATCTGCTTGAGGTCGTCCAGGGACATCACCCGCAGGAGGCTGCCTTCCCGGGACAGGGTGAGGCCATAGCTTTCCACCAGACCCAGAAAGACCTCGTTCCAGGGGGTGTTTTCGATATGGGTGCTCACCGTGCCCTGGACGCCGGGGTTGACCAGGATATTCTGGCCTGCCATCCGGGCCAGGGAGCGGAGCACCGTGCCCAGGTCGGCGTCGATGAAGCGCACCGAGATCAGGGTCTCCGGCAGCCCGGTCACTGGCATCGGCAGGGCAGGGCCGGCGGCCGCTGCTTGCGGCGTGGCGGCCGGGGCCGGCGGGTCGCTGGCCGCCGCCGGCATCGAGCCCAGCCCGAGCGCGACGAGCAGGACGACCAGAAGGATGGTGAGGGGTCGTGGCATGGATGGCATCCTCTTGGAAGACAACGAGCACCTGGGCCAGGCCGTTATCCCTGCTGCCTGCCTGGCTTGACCATACCCCGCCGGCTACTCGCCGGCCACGATGGGGACCAGGACCTTCTGCTCCCCCTGGACCAGCTCCACCATCTCCGGGCCGATGGCGCCGATGATGAAGCCTTCCATCTCGTCGCCTTCCCGGTAGTCGAGGCCGTTGATGATGGCGATGCGGGCGTCGCCCATCTCGGCGAAGCCGGTGTACTGGAAGCCGCTGGCATCCAGGACCTCCCGGCGCTGTCCCTCCTGGGCCTGCCGCTCCAGCTCGCGGCGAAAGCTCACGGTCAGGAAGCGGTCGGCGCTCCAGGTGTCGGCCAGGCGCTCCCGGACCTGGGCCAAAGGCACCCCGGCGGGCACCGGACTTGCGGCCAGCTCGGCGGTGACCGCCGCCACGATGGGACCGGCGCTGGTGGCTGCTGGGCCGGTCTTCCTGGGCTCCACGAGAAAGACATAGGCCCCGTACAGGGCCGCCAGCCCGGTCAGGCCCAGAAGGATCTGCTCGGAGCGCTTCATGACCGTGGTCTCCCAGGTGCCCGGTTCAGGAGAGGATCACCGAGAAGGTGAGCTGCAGCCGCACCCCGGTATCACCCGCCTCCAGCCGGATCTCCTCCATGGCCTCCACATAGGGCAGGGCCAGGAGCTCGCTCAGGAAGCCGCGTAGCCCCTCGGGCTCGCCGGCGCTGACGGCGAGGATCCGGATCTCCTGCCGGCCGGCGGCAATGCTCCTGATCTCCGGTGTGACCTCCTCCAGGCGCAGCCGGTGCTGGCCACTCAGGCGGTTCAAAGTGGTGAAGATTTCCTGGGCATGGCCGGCCGCCAGGGGCTGGCGGGGGGGCGGCGCCGCACCGACCTCCCCCTCCAGGGTCTGCAGGCGCTCGTGCAAGGTCAGGTACAGATCCCGCAACTGGGCCTGATCCTTCGCCTGGCCTTCCAGGCGGAGGATCTCGGCATCCAGGCGCCGGCTGGTCAGCATAGCCGGCACCACGCCGCCGCCCAGGACGAGACCCACCAGCAGGAGACCGAGCAGGGTGATCAGGATCGGCCGGCTGGTGCCGGCGAGGGGAGCAGGCAGCTGCATCATGACGGACCCGCTCCCGCGGCTGGCCGATCAAGACGATCCGCCGAGAGCTCCACCACGAAGTGGAGCACCTCTTCGGAGCGGAAGGCCCGGGCGCTCCGCTCCCGGATGGTCACGGTCTGGAAGAAGGGCGACGCGGACAGATTGGCTACCAGTGCGGCGAGCTTCAGCTCGAGCTGCCGGGCCGGGCCGGTGACCAGGCCCTCCATGGCCAGCCCGTAAGGGGGCGTCCGGTTCCGGTCGCTGGCTGCGCCCCGGGTCACGGTCAGGCTGATGAGCCGGACCGCCGGCGGGGTCAGACGCAATAGCTCGGCCAGGAGCGCGACCTCGAACTGTTCTTTGGCCCGCTGGTAGTCCTGCCCGGCAAGCTCCCTGATCCGGGCCACCAGGTCCAGGAGGAGTGCCTGGTCCAGCTGGCCGACGCCCGGGGGTACGGCTGCGGCCAGCTGCCTGGCCAGGAAGGCCCGGCGCTCCTCTTTGCTTCGCACCTGCCCGCGCTGCCAGGCAAAAAGCACGGTGCTGGCCGCCAGCAGGGCCAGAAAGCCGGCGCTGGCGACCTGGCTCAGCCGCTGGCTGCGCTGGATGGCCTCCCGCTCCTTCTGGGGCTGCAGGCAGTTTGGGGTGCGCCGGCCATCGGACAGAGCCAGGCCGAAGGCCGGACCCAGAGCGGCACGCTGGGCCGGCTGCGGCGGTGGCAGCGCGGTGCCCAGGAGCGGTCGATCCACGGCAAAGGGATCCAGGGCGCTGCAGGCGAGCCCCAGCTCGCTGGCAAACAACCTGGCAAAGCTGGCGCTGCCGGCGAGGCTGCCCGTGAGAAAGAGGTGGCTGGGCCGCGGGCAGGCGAAATGGGTGGCGCAGTAATCGAAGGTCCTTTCCAGCTGCCGCACCAGACGGTCGGTGGCCGGCAGGCGCAGGTCGATGATGTCGAGGCCAGGGCCGGCGTCCCGGGAGCCGAGCAGCAGGCGCCGGGCCGCATCCTCGTCCGGGATGGCGCCGCCCGCGGTCTTGAGGCCGACCATGGATTCCAGGAGGCTGCCGATGCCGGTCTTGATATCCCGGCTGAAGAGGAGCTGGCGGTCCAGGTAGACATCGATGAAGGACTCCTGCTCGTCCAGGTGCAGGAGGGAATACGCGTCGCCGTCGCCGCCCAGCCAGCGGCTCTCCAGGAGGTTCTGCAAGGCCACCGCCGAGGAGGCCAGGCCGGTCAGTGGAAAGCCCAGGCCGCGGAACAGGCCCTGCCAGGCGGCAACCTCCTGCCGGTTGGCCAGAAGCACCAGGACCGCCAGCTTGGGCACCTCGGCCACGGTTACCTCGCCCAGGAGCGTGTAGTCCAGGACAGTGGCCCCTTCGTCCAGGGTCAGCTCCTTCTTGGCTGCCCAGAAGACGACATTGGCCAGCTCTCTTTTCGCCACCCGTGGCACGGTGAGGTGGTGGATCGTCACCGCCTGCCGGGGCAGGACGCACCACAGCCGGGCCCGCTCCCGCCGGCCCACGAAACCGGCCAGGGCCTCCGCCAGGAAGCGGCCGAAGCGGTCATCCCCCGTGAGGGTGCGGGCTTCCACCGGAGACGGCACCTGGCAGCGGCCGGCGTAGGGCAGGTACTGGGAGTCCAGCAAACAGGGGTGCGCGAGACCGCCGCTGGCCTTGACCAGGCAGAGGGCGTCGGCGCCGATCTCGATGCCGACGGCCAGGCCGCCACCGGCCGCAAGCCCCGGCAGCAAGGGCAGGGTGAAGCGCCGGCGGCCAGTGGCCGGAGCGGCACGCCGCGGCCGGGGGGCGGCCGGGGCAAGGCGGCCGGCCGGATCCGCCTCGGCGGCGGGTGCGGGCTCCGGCAAGGGCGCCGGGGTAGGCTCCACCCCTTCCAGCACGAGCCCAGCCGTCCCTGGCGGCGGGTGCGGCTCGGCCAGCGGCAACGCTGCCAGATCCTCGGGGACCGGCAGCGGCTCCCGGGTCTCGTCTCCCGTCCGGGATGGGGGGGGCGGGCGCTGGGAGCTGCGGATGAGCTCCAGGAGCTTCTCGGTGGCCGAGATGTCGTCGGGCTTGGTCATGAAGCTCCGGACTGAGCGCAGGCCGCAGGTATGCCTTCACATGGTCGGCGTCTTCTGTGCAATCGTCACACGTTACCCTGACCGGCCGGCCCTTGGAAAGGCCCAAGAGTCTTCCGGCAGGTCAAGCCAGCGGTCGAGGAGCTGGCGGAGGCTCTCCAGGCTGGGGGCCGCCTGGATTTCCTGGCGCAGCCGGCTGGCGTCCCTGAGGCCGGTCAGATAGCGGCCGGCGTGGCTGCGGGCCTGGTGCAGGACGCCGCTACCCTCCCCGTGGATGGCCATGAGATCCAGATGCCGGGCCAGCACCGCCAGCCGCAGACCGAGACCGGCGGGCAGCGGCTGCCAGCCGAACAGCCACGGGTTGCCCAGGGCGGCGCGGCCGATCATCACCCCGTCGCAGCCGGTCTCTTCGAGCATACGGCGGGCGTCTTCCGGGGTGCGCACGTCGCCGTTGCCGATCACCGGCACGGCCAGCGCGGCCTTCACCCGGGCGATGGCCTGCCAGTCCGCCTGGCCGCCGAAGCCCTGGGCCCAGGTGCGGCCATGCACGGTCACTGCCTGGGCGCCGGCATCCGCCAGGCGGCGGGCCAGGGCCACCACCTCGTCCCCCTTCTGCCAGCCGGTGCGGATCTTCACCGTCACCGGCCACCGGGCCTGGACCCTCACCGCGGTGACGATGCGGGCCGCCAGGGCCGGATCCTTGAGCAGGGCCGCACCGGCGCCCTTGCGCACCACCTTGCGCACCGGGCAGCCCATGTTGATGTCAATGAGATCGATGGGCTGGTCGCTCAGGACAGCCGCCGCGGCACCCATGACCGCCGGGTCGCTGCCGAAGAGCTGGAAGGCTACCGGCCGCTCATCCGGGTGGGTGGCCAGGAGGCGCATGGTGTTGCGCTGGCCCCGCACCAGGCCGTGGCAGGAGATCATCTCCGAGACCACGAGGCCGGCGCCGTGCTCGCGGCACAGGCGGCGGAAAGGCAGGTCGCTGTAGCCGGCGAGCGGCGCCAGCATCAGGGGCGATGCCAGGCGGACCGGACCGATGGCAAGCCCAGGGGGCAAAGGCATGGGAAGGAGCGGGCGGTCGGCCTGGTGCGGGAGGACTCCCTCACTGGGCCACCCGGTCCCGGCGGTGCTGGAGGTAAGCGTCACGGACAGCGGTGTACGGCTCCAGGGCGGCGTCTTTCAACGCCTCGTAGTCGCCGATGGTGAGGGAGGTGTCGTTGACCTTCTCGCCGGTGCGGATGCCAACCGAGGCCAGGGCTGGGGACACGTAGGTCGGCGGGTAGGCAAGGGCGTCCCCGGCCAGGCCGAAAGTGTCCCGCAGGGTGCAAGGGCCCAGGACCGGCCAGGTGATGAAGACGCCCTCCCCGACCCCCCAGGCCCCCAGGGTCTGACCGAAGTCCTCGTCGCTGGCCGGCAGGTCTTCATAGCGGCCGGCAAAGTCGATGAAGCCGGCGAGGCCGAAGGTGGTGTTGAGCATAAGACGGCCCACCTCGCGGCCCGCCTCGTTCACCTTGCCCTGCAGACAGCAGTTGAGGAAGCGGATGGGCGTGGCCAGATGGCGGAAGAAGTCCCGGATGCTCACCCGGATGCCTTCCGGCAGCACAGCGCCGTAGCCCTGGGCCACGGGCTTGAGGACCCAGAAGTACAGGCGGTCGTTGAAGGTGTACATGGCCCGGTTCCAGCCCGCCAGGGGGTCAGCCTCGACCGCGGTGGTCTCCTCGTCCAGATCAGCGCCGGCCTCCGGCTCGGCCTCGGTGGCGGCCAGGCCGGAGGGGATCCCGGCAAGGCCGAGCAGACAGAACAGGGCAAGGCCAAGGCAGCAGTGGGACAGGCGCATGAGGATCCCTCGCAGAGAGGCGTTGGTTGGGGGCGGCACACATCCGCCCCGTGGTTTATCATAAAGGCCCGGCAGCCCGCAACCGCCATTTCACGCGCCGGCGAGGGGCTCCGCGGCCCGTCGATCACCTGTCTCTTGTGCCGAGGGAATCATCATGCCCGCCCGCCATTCCACACCCCGCTCGGTCCTGGTGGTGGACGACGACCGGGCGCACCGGATCATGCTGCGCACCCTGCTGTCCGACTGGGGCTGGCAGGTGGCGGAGGCCGACGACGGCGACACGGCCGTCGCCGCCCTGGCCGGCCGCAGCTTTGCGGTGGTGCTCATGGACGTGCGCATGGCCCGCCTGGACGGCATGAGCGCACTCCGCCAGATGCATCGCCACCATCCCACCCTGCCGGTGATCCTCATGACCGCCTATTCGTCGGTGGATGCCGCGGTGGAGGCCATGAAGATCGGCGCCCACGACTACCTGACCAAACCCCTGGATTTCGGCCGCCTGCGCGCCACCCTGGAGGAGACCGGCGGACCGGCGCCCTCGGGCGCGGCTTTGGCCGGACCGGGCAGGGGTCCGGCGGATTTCGGCCTGGTGGGCGCCTCGGCGGCCATGCACGAGCTGGCCGAGCTCTTGGCGGTGGTGGCGCCCAGCGAGGCGACGGTGCTGGTGACCGGCGAGAGCGGCACCGGCAAGGAGCTGGTGGCCCATGCCCTCCATCGCCACAGCCTGCGCAAGGATGGCCCGCTGGTTACGGTCAACTGCGCGGCCCTGGCCGAGACCCTGCTCGAATCCGAGCTCTTTGGCCACGAGAAGGGGGCGTTCACCGGTGCCGACCGCCGGCGGGAGGGCAAGTTCGTTCAGGCCCATGGCGGCACCCTGTTTCTGGACGAGGTGGGGGAGACGAGCCCGTTCATGCAGGCCAAGCTCCTGCGGGCCCTGCAGGAGCACGAGGTGCAGCGGGTGGGCGGCCAGGAGACCATCCGGGTCGACGTCCGGGTGGTGGCGGCCACCAACCGGGTCCTGGAAGAGGAGGTGCGGCAGGGGCGATTCCGGGAGGATCTCTATTACCGGCTGAATGTGGTGACCATTCCCGTGCCGCCCTTGCGGGCGCGACCCGACGACATCCCGCCCCTGGCCGAGCATTTCGTGGCGCGCTTTGCGGCCCGCAACCGCCGCAAGGTGCGGGGGATCGACCCCGGGGCCATGGACTGCCTGGTGCGCTACGGGTGGCCGGGCAATATCCGGGAGCTGGAGAACGCCATGGAGCGGGCGGTGATCCTCTTGCGGGGCGAGGTCCTCGATGTGGACAGCCTGCCGTTGGCGGTGCGCAAGGCCGGGACCGCGGCGCCGCTGCCGGCGGCCGCCACCTCCTCTCCCCCCACCTCCCTGGAAGAGGCCGAGCGGCAGGTCATCCTCCGCACCCTGGCAGAGAGCGGCGGCAACAAGAGCGAGACCGCCCGCCGGCTGCACATCACCCGCCGGACGCTCCACGCCAAGCTCAGGAAGTACGGCCCCGGTGAGCCCGGCGCCGATCCGGGGCAGGGGCAGGGGTAGACGGGTCGAGGCGCCAGCCGCCGGCCATCTACCGCTGCCAATCCTGGAAAACCTCGTTCGGCAGGGGTGAGGCGGTGAGGTGGCGGGCGCTGGCGCCGGTTATCGCCACCGGCAGCGGGCCGTCCGGTCGACCCCGCTTGCGGCTGAAGCGGACCAGGATGCCGGCGGCCCGGGCCAGGTCCTCCGTATCGCCCCGGCGCAGGATCGCCGTTGGTCCTGGCCAGTCCGGGGTGGTCAGGACCAGGTCGGACGGCTCGGCCAGGGCGGCCAGCCGCTCGTTCTCCTCCTGGTTGCGGCCCAGGGCCAGCCAGCCGCCGCCCGGCAGCCGGAGCTGGCGGCCCACCAGGGCCAGGCGCAGGTCGGCGGCCGCCGGCACGCCGGTCTCGGCGTAGAGAGCCCGGATGCGGGCCGCCAGGTTGGGGTCGGTGAGGAGGCAGCCGCCGGCCGGCGACGGGTAGCCTTCGATGCCGAAACGGGCCGCCAGCCGGATCTGGCCGCTGCGGCCGCGGCCGGCCAGGTCCAGGAGCCGCTGCCGGTCCACCAGGCCCCGCTCCTCCAGGGTGGTGGGCGGCAGATGCTTGGCGCACAGGGGCCGCAGGAGCAGGCCGGTGCAGCCGGAATCCCGCTCCACGACCCGCAAGGTGTCCCGGCGCTGGGACATGGGCCGTTGGCCGATCACCTCGCCGGTGATGATGCCGTCCGCCCCCAGCTCCTCCATGAGGTGCCGGGCCTGGGTGACGAGCAGGATCTTGCAGTCCAGGCAGGGGTTGAAGTGGCGGCCGTAGCCATGGGCAGGACGGGCCAGCATCTCAAGATAGGGCGCCGTGACGTCCCGCACCAGGACCTCGATGCCGAACTGGCGCCGGACCTGGGCCGCGTAGCCCTCCGGGTCGGCCAGGAGGTCGTCGCCGAAGAACGGGGTGGCGAAGCGCACCGCCTGGACGATCGCCCCTTGCTCCTGGAGGAGGCGGCAGGCCAGAATGCTGTCCAGGCCACCGGAAAAAAGGGCGACGAGGTGGCAGGCCGCGGGCATGGCTCTATGCCCCCTTCTGGCTGGCGGTCAGGAGGGCCTCGGCGAAGGCCACGGTTTCCGGCCGGCCGCTGGTGCCGTCCAGCATCCGGGCCAGCTCGCCCACCCGGGCCGGCCGGTCGAGCTGGAGCACCCGGGTGTGGGTGCGGCCATCCCGGACCTGCTTGTCCACCAGAAAATGGGTGTCGGCACAGGAGGCGATCTGGGGCAGGTGGGTGATGCACAGCACCTGATGGTGGCGGGCCAGGTCCCGGATCTTCCGGGCCACCGCATCCGCGGCCTGGCCGCCGATGCCGGCATCCACCTCGTCGAAGATCACGCATCCCACCTGGTCCTTCTGGGCGAGGATGCTCTTGATGGCGAGCAGCAGCCGGGACAGCTCGCCTCCCGAGGCGATGGCGGCCAAGGGCTTGGCGGGCTCGCCCGGGTTGGCGGAGAACAGCAGCTCCGGCCGATCCCAGCCGTCCCGGGTCAGGGCCGCTGCTGTTTCCGGCTGGTCCCGGAAGCGGACCGCAAAGCAGGCCTGGCCCAGCCCCAGGGCCTGCAGCTCCGCCTGCACCGCCCGGGCGATCCGCTCGGCGGCGGCATGGCGGGCGGCAGACAGGCCAGCCGCTGCCGCCCGCAGCGCCGCCGCCAGTCGGGCCTCCTCGGCGCCCAGCTGCCCCAGCCGGTCGTCCACCGACTCCAGGGCGGCCAGCTCCTGGGTCAACGCCTGATGGAGGTCCAGAATAGCGGCCACGCTGGCGCCGTATTTGCGCTTCAGGCGGGCCAGGAGGTCGAGCCGGCTGCTGGTGGCCTCCAGCTCCGCCGGGTCGGCCTGGACGGTCTCCAGATAGGCCTCCAGACGGCCGGCCTGATCCCCCAGGGTATAGAAGGCGGCGGCCACCTCGGCCAGGATGGAGGCGGTGGCCGGGTCCAGCTGGGCCATCTGCTCCAGCCGCTGGCGGACGGAGGACAGCTGGTCCCACACCCCCTCCCGCAGCAGCTCGTGGGCCTCCCGGCCCAGACGGGTGAGGGTGTCGGCGGACTTCAAGACCTGCCGCCGGGCAAGGAGGCGCTCCTCCTCGTCCGGGGTCAGCCTGGCGGCCTCGATCTCGGCGATCTGGAAGGCCAGGAAATCCCGGCGTTGATCCCGCTGGCCCAAAGCCTGGCGCAGCTGGGTCACCTCGGCGGCCAGCGCCCGCCAGCGGTCGAAGTCGGCGGCAAAGGCCCGCCGGGTCGGACCGAGGTCGGCCGCCGTATCCAGGAGGTCCAGATGGCGGCCGGGGTCCAGGAGCCGCTGCTGCTCGTGCTGGCCGGCCAGGCTCACCAGCTCGGCCAGGACCTCGCCGGCCAGCCGGGCCGGCACCAGGTGGCCGTTGACATAGAAGCGGCTGCGGCCACCCTCGCCGATAACCCGGCGGACCACCACCACGCCGCCGGCCTCCAGGTCCTGGCTGGCCAGAAGCTCGGCCAGGGCCTGGTTGGCGGCGACGTCGTCGAACAGGGCCTCCACGGTGGCCTGGCTGGCTCCGGTGCGGATCCAGGTGGGCGGGGCCTTGCCGCCGGAGAGCAGATGGACGGCGGCCAGCACGATGGACTTGCCGGCGCCGGTCTCGCCGGTGAAGACGGCCAGGCCGGGGCCGAAGGCGATCTCCAGCCGTTCGATCAGGGCCAGATTTTCGATCTTGAGCTCCTGGAGCATGGCCGCTATCTTTCCTTGTTTTGGTCGCCTTGGCAAGACGGCGGCCCAACCGACCTTGCATCCCCATGGAGGGTGCCCCCATGACGATCCCCACGCCCGCCGCTCGCCGGCCCCGGTCCCTCGCATCGTGGATTCTGTTGGCTGCAGCGCTGCTGGCGGCGGCGCCCATGCCGGCCTCCCGGGCCTGGGCCTTCTCGGTGGCCGAGGAAAGGGAGGTGGGAGAGCAGCTCCTGGCCATGGTGCGCCAGGAGCTTGCCCTCCTTGACGATCCGGACCTCACCGCCTATGTCACCCGCATCGGCCGGCAGGTCCTCGGTCAGGCCGGGGTGCAGTACTTCGACTACCACTTCTTTGTGGTCAGGGACAAGGAGCTGAACGCCTTCGCCGCGCCCTCTGGTCTCATCTTCATCCATTCGGGTCTCATCGAGACCATGGACAGCGAGGATGAGCTCTACGGGGTGCTGGCCCACGAGATCGGCCATGTGGTGAGCCGTCACATCGCCGAGCGGATGGAGAAGGGCACCAAGGTGGGGATCGGCACCATGGCGGCGGTCCTGGCCGGGGCGCTCCTGGGCAGCGGCGACCTGGCCCAGGCGGTGATCACCGGCGCCCTGGCCACCGGCTCCTCCCTCAACCTCAAGTTCAGCCGCCAGGACGAAGAGGAGGCCGACCGGCTGGCCTTCCACTGGCTGCAGGAGATCGACCGGGATCCTCACGGCCAGCTGGACACCCTGCGGCGCCTGCGGCGCTACCAGATGATGAGCACCGGCAAGCTGCCGCCCTATCTTCTCACCCATCCGGATCCGGAGGCCCGGATGGGCTACGTCCAGGATCTGCTCGCCATCAGCAGCGGCCGCACCTACCCCAAGAGCGATCCCTTCGATTTCCTGCGCTTCAAGCAGCGGATCCGGGTGGCCAGCCGGGATCCGGCGAGCCTTATCCCTCACTTCACCAAGGAACTGGCGGCGGCGGGCGAGCCGCAGGCCGAAGCCCTGGCCCGGTATGGCCTGGCCCTGGCGCAGCTGGCGGCCGGCAACGCCCAGGCCGCGGCAGAGGGTCTTGCCGCCGTGGTGGCGGCAGAGCCCAACCGGCCCATCCTGCAGGCGGACCTGGGGGTGGCTCTCCACGAGGCCGGCCGGTACCAGGAGGCCAAGGAGGTGCTGACCCAGGCCCGGGACCGGGATCCGGAGCTGGGCTACGCCACCTTCCACCTGGCCCGAGCCCTCGGCCAGCTGGGGGAGCGCCCCCGGGCCATCGCCCTCCTGGAGGGGCTGATCCCGATCCTGCCCGACTACTCCCGCCTCTATTTCGACCTGGGAGGCTTGCACTCCGCAGAAGGCCACACCGGCGTCGCCTATTATTACCTGGGCATGCACTCCTGGCTGACCGGCGACCCCGAGCGTGCCGTCGATTTCTACAAGCGTGCCCTGACCGAGCTGGACTCCACCGACCCTCTGTACGAGGAGTCCAAGGCCCGCTGGAAGCGCATCCAGGAGCTGGAGATGGACAAGCAGCGCCGCCGGCAAGGGGGGGGCTGACAGACAGCACCGGGGGAGGTTGTCGCCGTCGCCGCCACCGAAAGGCGTGCATCTGCCGGCGGTGCCCGCCGTCGCCGCCCCCGGAGGAGCATCCGCCGGCGGTGCCCGCCATCGCCGCCGCCGGGGGATGAATCCCCCGGCTATCATAGCTGCTCTCGCTGCGCGAGGCTCCAGAGGAAACCCTCCTTGCAGAGCCACGCAGTGGCGTACCAGAGGTAGGCCGGCCTTTCAAGGCCGGCCGGGAAGCACCGGCCGGTACCCCCGGGGATCCGCCGCGGTTTTGGCCGGGGGGGCGGCGGCCACCTCGGCCGGGGGGGCGGCGGGGGATGTCGCCGGCACGGGGTCGGGGGAGTGCGGCCGGCAGGGGTTGCCGGCGCCGCCGCCACCGGAAGAGTGCATCCGCCGTCGCCTCCGCCGGAAGAGTGCATCCGCCGTCGGTGCCCGCCGTCGCCGCCGCCGGGGGATGAATCCCCCGGCTATCATAGCTGCTCTCGCTGCGCGAGGCTCCGGAG
>JBFMBH010000087.1 GCA_040755095.1 Thermodesulfobacteriota bacterium | reverse complement strand
GGGGGAGGGAGGCGAAGACAACCGGGCGCGGTGTTGGCGCGTCTCCTCCCCCCAGCGGGGGGAGGCCAGGAGGGGGGCAGTGCTTACGGGCAGCCGGGGGGGCAGCCGTGGCGGTCCACCCAGGAGTCGGGGGGGGTGTCGGGGCAGTCGTCCCAGGGGTCGATGACGCCGTCGTTGTCGCTGTCTTCGGCCGCGGCGCTGTCACAGCCGGTGAGGGACACCTCGGTGTAGGTGGTCCCGTGGGCAATGCGGATCTCGTCCAGGAAGCCTTTGTGGACCAGGCCGCTGCCCTCGCCGGTGCAGGCGCCCACGTAGAGAGGGAAATCGCTCCTGATGGTCGCCGGATAGAGGAAGCTGGTGCCCACCAGCGGGCTGCCGGCCTCGGTGCCGTCCCGCAACGGAACCTCCTGGCCGTTCACCAGGATGCGGATGAAGCCGTTTTGGCGCGCCACCTTGAGGTGGTACCAGGTGCGCAGCTGGAAGGGGTAGCTGCCGTAGAGATCCAGGTCCCAGCGGTTGGGGCTGGGCTGCTGGTAGCCGAAGGCGACCGCCGAGCTCCAGGCCACCAGGGACCAGCCGTGGCCGTTCAGCCAGAAGCTGCGGCTGCCGGAGGCGAGCACCAGCTCCCGGGTGAAGGAGGCGAACCAGGCCCACAGCTCGATCTCGAAGTCACCCCCCAGGCTCCAGTCCGGATCCGGCTCCAGCTTCAGGAAATCACCGTCGCCGTCGAAGAAGATGGCGCTCATCCCCAGGCCAGGCGCGCTCTCATCGGTGGAGTGGGCGACGTCGCCGTACGGGGTGATGGGGTGGCGGCGGGGCGAGGCGTCGGTGAACACCTGGGAGCCGTCGGCATCATCCGAATGGATCAGGAGCCGGTCTGAGACCTCGGCCCCGGCAGGCAGGGCCAGGAGGATGGCCAGGGGCAAGGTGGCAAGAGCGGCACGGGTCTTCATGGCAGGACACTCCAGGGGCCGTGGCATCCGGCCCGGTCAGGGGTTTACGGGGGACGGCAGCCGGGCCAGCACCCGGTCCAGGACCGGCAGCACCAGGTCCTGGCCGATGGGGCCGGCGCCGGGGCTTCTGGCCTGGCAAGCGATCAGCCAGTCGTTGGCCTCGTGGCCGCCGTAGCAGCCGTCGGTCTTGGCCCGAAGATCCTGCCGGAGCTGGCCGGCGGCCTGGGCGAGAAGCGCTGGCGCCTCGCCGGGCCCGGCAGCCTGGGCCGCGGTCAAGAGCCGCATCACCTCGTCGAGCTTGTTGGCCAGCGGCGTCTTGAAGCTGTCCTTGCCGTTCTTGAGCCAGGCGGCCGGAAAGCCCAGGATGGCGGCTTTGAGGGCCGCCAGCTCCGCCACCAGGCCCGGCAGCCGGCAGTCCGGATCAGCGGCATCGTTCAGGCCGTCGCAGTCGCTGTCCACGCCGTCGCCGCAGATTTCCGCCCCGGGCGGCAGGGGCTGACAGACCGCAAGCCGGCCCGCCTGGCAGGCCGGCACCGTGTGCTGGCAGGCGCCCAGGCCGCAGCTTATGGTGCCCAGCCCCTCGTCGGTTGCGCCGTTACAGTCGTTGTCCCGGCCGTCGCAGGCCTCGGCCGCCCCGGGATGGACCGCTGGCTGGGCATCATCGCAGTCGCCCTCGCACCGGCGGACGCCGTCGTTGTCGTCATCCGGGCAGGGCAGGGCCTGGATCAGCAGCGGGGCAGGGGCGCCGGCAAAGCCGCGGCTGTCCCGGACCGCCAGCTGCAGGCGGTAGGCGCCGGGCTGGTCCGGGGTGAAGGTCGTGGTCGCGGCCTGGGGGGTGGGCAGGGAGGCAAGACTGCCGGCGGGCCGGTCCATAAGCTGCCAGGCAAAGGCCAGGGGCAGATCGTTGTCCGGATCCTGGCTGGCGCTGCCGGACAACAGGATGGTCTCGCCCACCCAGGCCGTGCGGTCCGGACCCGGATCCGCCGTGGGGCAGGAGCCCGTGAGGCCCGGATGGCCGGCGAAATCGGTGCGCACGGCCAGAAGATCGTCGCCCCCCGCCCCCAGGGAGGCGGTGCTGCCGGCGGCAATGACCCCGCCGTCGGCGGTCTCCTGCACGGCCCAGCCATAGTCCGCCCGGGCACCGCCCGCCAGATACGACCAGACCTCCCCGCCGGCCTGGCCGGCATGCAGGAGATAAAGATCGTAGCCGCCCTGGCCAGCGGTGTCGGTGAAGGAGTAGCCCGCCACCAGGAAGCCGCCGCCCGCGGCTGGCCACAGGGCGGTGCCGGCGTCGAAGCCGGCGCCGCCGTGCAGGGTCGACCAGCGCAGGCCACCGTCCGCATCCAGTGCCGCGAGGAGGAGCTGGGAGCTGCACGGCTGGCCGGCATCGGTGCGGCCGGTCAGGACCCAGCCGCCGCCGGCCAGGGCGGCAACGGCCAGGGCCTCGTCCCGGCCGAAGAGGTCATGGGTCCTCTGCCAGGAGAGCGTGCCATCGGGGCCGAAGGCCACCAGCCACAGGTCCGAGGGCAAGGCCAGGTCCGGACCGGTGGTCCCGGCCAGCAGCAGGTCGCCGGCCGGGGCAATGGCCAGGCCCGAGATCTGATCCAGAAGACCGCGGTGGAAGATGCGCTGCCACAACGGCCGTCCATCCGGGCTCAGGGCGACAAGAAAGCCGTCGCTGCCCTCCCCGGCCCGGGGCCAGGTGGTGCCGGCGACCAGGATCCGGCCCTGGGCATCCAGGGCGATGGCCGCGGCCAGATCCTGGCCTGCCAGGTCCACTGTCTGGGACCAGCGCTCCTGGCCGTCGGCCGACAGGGCCAGGAGGTGGATGTCCCAGTCGTTGGCGGCGGTAGCCGGGTAGACCCTGCGGCGGCCCAGGGCCAGCAGGCCGCCGTCCGCCAGGGCCAGGACCGCCCGGCCTTCGATGCTGGCCCCCGGCTGGCCGAAGGCCCGGCTCCACAGCTCGCGGCCGAAGCTGTCGGCCGCCACCAGGTACAGGGACTGCGGTCCCCGGGGATCGGCGCCCTGGCTGCCGATCATGACGAAGCTGCCGTCCGCGGTCTGGCAAACGCCGGCCCCGGTCTCGTGGCCAGGGCTGCCAAAGGTCTGGACAAAGCCGGCGGCTGTGCCGGTGAGGACCAGCGCCACGGCCAGGGTGCAGGCCGAGGCCAGCCCAGGACGATAGCAGGACATGACGCCACCTCCATGGGACACCAGAGGGATGCGGCAGATCCGGCGGCCACCGCTGCCGCAGGATCCGGGTCGCGATCCGGGCTCTTCGGACTTGGTCTGCTTGCGGGGAGCGTCTTCGCATTGGCCGGCAGCCAGGAAGGGCGGCCAGAATCCCTGAAAGGGTGGCCGGACGGCTGCCGGATAGTCCTGTTGATTCCAGTCTAGCACGGCATGAAACAATTTGCGAAAAATTTTTTATGGTTGTCGGTCCAGAGCCTTGCGGATTGACGCCAGTCGGTTCCTGGACTAAGGTGCGGCGGTCGATCCGGCTGCCGCTGCCTGTTGCCGGCGGTCCTGTATCTCCATTCCCCTCTTCTCCGCACAGACCAAAGCGCCCCATGAAGCTTGGCATCATCGGCCTGCCCGGAGCGGGCAGAGCCACCCTTTTTCAGGCCCTGACCGGGACTGCCCCCGGTCTTCCCGGCTCCAGCCCGGAGAACCGCGTCGCGGCCATCCGGGTGCCGGACAGCCGGGTGGACACCCTGTCTCGTCTCTATCAACCGAAGAAGACGGTCTTCGCCCAGGTGGAGTATTTTCTGCCGGCCATGCGGGCCGCCAGCAAGGAGTCGCGGAAGAACGAGACCACCTGGAGCGAGGCCCGCACCACCGATGCCCTTATCCACGTGCTCCGGAACTTCCCGGTGCCCGGCGTTGCCGACCCCTCCCCGGCGGCGGACCTCCGGGAGCTGACCGCGGAGATGGTCTTCGCCGACCTCCTGGTGGTGGAAAAAAGGCTGGAGCGGCTGGAGATGGACGCCAAGCGCGGCCGGCGGGCCGACCCCGAGGAGCTGCGCCTGCTGGCGGAGGCCAAAGCACTCCTGGAGGCGGAGACGCCGCTCCGCTCCCGTCCGGACCTGGCCGCCTCTCCCCTGCTGCGGGGCTATGCCCTCCTGTCGGCCAAGCCCTGCCTGGTGCTGGTCAACAACGGCGACGAGGATGACACCCTGCCGGACCTGGCCCTGGCCCCGGAGCTGGACTGCCTGGCGGTGCGGGGCAAGCTGGAGGGTGAGCTGGCGCGCATGGCGCCGGAAGAGGCGGCCGAATTCATGGCCGCCTTCGGGGTGGCCACCTCGGCCATGGACCGGGTGATCGCTGCCTCCTACCGGCTCCTGGGCCTGGCCTCCTTCTTCACCGTCGGGCCGGACGAGGTGCGGGCCTGGACCATCCGCCAGGGCACCCCGGCCCTGGACGCCGCCGAGGTGATCCACTCCGACATCAAAAAGGGCTTCATCCGGGCCGAGGTGGTGGCCTACGATGACCTCCTGGCCGCCGGCTCCTACGCCGAGGCCCGCAAGAAGGGCACGGTCCGCCTGGAGGGCAAGACCTATCCGGTGGCGGACGGGGATATCATCGAGTTCCGCTTCAGCGTCTGAGCTGCACGGCCGGCCCCAGGCCTTTCCCGCGCCTCCCTTTCCTGCCAATTCTGCAAGAAGACCCGGGATTCCAGACAGGATTGTCAGATGGCCCGTGCCGTCCAGGGGCGGCCGCCATCCCCTTTTCCCTGGAGTCAGGCCTGCCTTGGCCGCTCCCGGTGTCTGGCATGGCAGCTGCATTCGCCCCCAGCCCACAAACCCCAGCCCCGCCATCCGGCGGCTTCCTTAGGAGGAGGCAGGCATGCAGCGGCCCGTGTCCATCATCTTCTTTCTGGTCATGACACTCCTGGCCTCCCCGGGCCAGCCCTGGGCCGCGGCCGAGGCCACCGATACCGGCACCACCGCCTGGATGCTGGTCTCCACCGCCCTGGTTCTGCTCATGGTGCCGGGGCTGGCCATGTTCTATGGCGGCCTGGTGCGAGCCAAGAACGTCCTGGGCACCATGATGCACTCCTTCGTGGCCATGGCGGTGATCGGCGTCCTGTGGGTGGCCTGCGGCTATGCCCTGGCCTTCGGCGGCAGCATCGCCGGCGGCTTCGTCGGCTGGAATCGCGACTATCTCTTCCTGGCCGGCATCGACGACAGCATGGTGAACGGCATCCCGGAGTATGTCCTGGCCATGTTCCAGGGCAAATTCGCCATCATCACCCCGGCCCTGATCAGCGGCGCCCTGGCGGAGCGGATCACCTTCCGGGGCTGGATCATGTTCATCATCTTGTGGTTCCTCATGGTCTATCTGCCCCTGTGCCACTGGATCTGGGCCCCGGACGGCTGGCTGTTCAAGGCCGGCGCCGCCGGGGTGATCGATCTGGCCGGCGGCCTGGTGATCCACGTTTCCGCCGGCGTCTCGGCCCTGGTAGCGGCCATCTATCTCGGGCCCCGCAAGGGCTTCCCCCGCCTGGCCATGCCCCCCAACAATCTTGTCATGACCATGGTCGGGGCCGGCCTCCTGTGGGTAGGCTGGTTCGGGTTCAACGCCGGCTCCACCGTGCAAAGCGGCCTGGACACCGCCCGGGCCCTGACCATGACCCAGGTGTCGGCGGCCAGCGGCGCCCTCACCTGGCTGGTGGTCGAGGCCCTGCACTTCCGGAAGGCCACCTCCCTGGGCTTCGTCTCCGGAATCCTGGCCGGCCTGGTGGCCATCACCCCGGCGGCCGGGGTGGTGCAGCCCACCGGGGCTATGACCCTGGGGGCGCTCTCGGCCCTGGCCTGCTACGGCGCCCTGATGCTGAAATCCCGGCTCGGCTACGACGACTCCCTGGACTGCTTCGGCATCCACGGCGTCGGCTCCGGCCTCGGCGTCCTGGCCCTGTCCTTCTTCATCCGGGATTCCTGGATGGCCAAGGCGGCGGCAGCGGCCGGCAGCTGGAGCGCCTGGGACCAGCTCCGGGTGCAGCTCACCGGCATGGGGGCTACGGTCGCTCTGGCAACGGTGGCGACCCTGGTCATCTGCTTCCTGGTGCAGCGGACGGTGGGCTTCCGGGTGGACGAGGGGCAGGAATTCGAAGGCCTGGACTACGCCCTGCACGGCGAGCGGGGCTACGGCTTCATGCTTTCCGACAAGTAGGGGCGGCCCCCCTTGGCCGCCCACCCGGGCAGGCACCACCGGTGGACAGCGGGCTCGGACGGGTCAGACCCGTCGGACGGGTCAGACCGGTCCGACCAACCCGCGCAGAAAAGGCAGGTGGCCGGCCCGGGGCAGGAGCCGCGGCGGGCAGCCAGGGAAGGAGAGGGCCTCCGCCGGCGGGGCAATGCGGTCCTTGGCGCCGTGGAGGATGCGGGTGGGGATGCCGGCCACCGGCCGGGGGATGCGGCCGGCCAGACAGGAAAGGCCGGCGAGGAGCCGTTTCCGGGCCTCGGCGTCCAGGGGCAGGGCCGGCAGCTCCTGGAAACGCTGCCAGCCTGCCGGCAGGCCCAGGAGCGCCAGGCGCCGGAACCAGGCCAGGAAGTCGGCCGGATCAGCCTGGAAGCGGGCGGCCAGCGCGTCGATCTCCGCCGCTGGCCAGGAGGCGCGCATCCCCACCAGGGTCAGGGAGGCCACCCGAGCCGGCTGGGCCTGGGCGAAGCTTAGGGCCAGATACCCGCCCAGGGACCAGCCCACCAGATGCACCGGCGCCGGCCCCCAGGCATCGAGGCCGCTGGCGAGGTCCGGCACCAGCGAGGCCGGGTCCAGGAAGCCTTCCGGACCCAGCACCCCGGAAAGGCCAGCCAGGGACGCGACCTGGACGTCGAAGCCCCAGCCCGGCAGGAAGACGATGCCGGTTGCCGGACCGGGCATCTTCCTGAAACGGCAGCCGGCCATGGCGGTCAGGATTCGATCCCCTGGCAGGCGGCCGCCACCTGGCGGGCCGTTGCCGCCAGCTGCTCGGCGCTGTGCTGCCAGGTCACCGAGAAGCGGATCCGGGCGGTGCCGGCAGGCACGGTCGGCGGCCGGACCGCGGTGACGAACAGACCTTCCCGCCGCAAGCGATCCCGCAGAGCCACTGCCCGCAGGCTGTCCCCCACCAGAATGGGTTGAATCTGGGCCAAGGCAGGCCCCATGGCCAGGCCGGCCGCCGCAAGCGCCTGCCGGAAGCCGGCGGCCCGCACCCGCAGATCCCGGCGCCGTTCCGGCTCCCGGGCCAGGAGGGCCACGGCGGCCAGGGCCGCTGCTGCGGCCGCTGGCGGCGGCGCGGTGGAGAAGATGAAGGTGCGGGCCTGGTTGATGAGCGCCTGGCGGAGGAGCCTGCTGCCGGCGGCAAAGGCGCCGCTGCTCCCCAGGGCCTTGCCCAGGGTGCCGATCACCACGTCGGCGCCCGCCGCCAAGCCCAGCTCTTCCAGCAGCCCGCCGCCGCGGGCACCGAAGACGCCCACGCTGTGGGCCTCGTCCACCAGCAGCATGGCGTCGAAGCGGTGCTTCATGGCTACCAGATCGGCCAGAGGCGCCAGATCGCCGTCCATGGAGTAGAGGCTTTCCGCCACAATCAGGGCCTGGCGGCAGCGTGGGCGCTCCCGGATGAGGAGCTCTTCGAGGTGGCCGGCATCGTTGTGGCGGAAGCGGATCAGGCGGGCGCCGGCCAGGCGGCAGCCGTCCAGGAGGGAGGCATGGCTGGCCCGGTCGGCGAGCACGGTATCACCGCGGCCGACCAGAACCGGGATGACGCCGGTGTTGGCCAGGAAGCCGGCGCCGAAAAGGAGGGCGCTCTCGCAGCCGACGAGGCGGGCCAGGGCGTCCTCCAGCTCGTGGAAGAGCGGCCGGTCGCCGCTCATGAGCCGGGAGGCGCCGGCGCCGGCGCCGTAGCGGTCAAGGGCCGCCGCCGCCGCGGCCTTGACCTCCGGATGCTGGGAATAGCCCAGATAGTCGTTGGAGGAGAAATCGAGCCAAGGGGTGGGGTGGCCGGGCACGGCCACCCGCCCATCCGCCAGGGGCACCAGGGGCACCAGCTCCCGCAGCCCGACCGTGGCCTGCTGCTGGGCCAGGGCCGCCGTCAGGCGCTCCACAGCTGGTGCATCTCCCGGACCAGGGCGAGGTCCAGGGCCGGTGGCCGGCCCCGCTGGGTGAGATAGCCGCCGATCATCATGCCGTCTGCGCCGGCCAGGAGGGCCAGGCCCAGAAAATCGGCCAGCACCGTCTCCCGGCCGGCGGCCAGCCGGATCGGCAGCGCCGGCATGATCAGGCGGTAGAGGGCGATGGCCCGCAGCAGCTCCAGGACAGCGGGCGGCGGTTGGTCGGCCAGGGGCGTGCCCGGTAACGGGATGAGCACGTTGAGCGGCACCGACTGCACCCCCAGGCCAGCCAGGAAAAGGGCCAGCTCGATGCGCTCCTCCTCCCCCTCGCCCAGGCCGAAGATGCCGCCGCTGCAGACCTCCAGCCCCACCTGCTGGGCCGCCTCAATGGTGGCCACCCGCTCGGCGAAGGTGTGGGTGGAGCAGATGCGGGGGAAAAAGGAAGGCGCCGCCTCCAGGTTGTGATGGTAGCGGACGAGGCCAGCGTCCCGCAGGCGGGCCAGGTCGCCGGCATCGAGGATCCCCAGGGAGGCGCAGGGGGTAATGCCCACCTCGCTGCGGATGGCGGTGACGGCCGCGGCCACCCGCAGCACCTCGGCCTTGGGCAGGCCGCGGCCGCTGGTGACGATGGAGAAGTGCTGCGCCCCGTCCGCCCGGGCCTGGCGGGCGGCCGCCACCAGCTCGTCGTGGCTCTTGAGGGGGTAGACCGGCGGCCGGCAGTCGTGGAAATGGGCGGACTGGACGCAGAAGGCACAGTCTTCGCTGCAGGCGCCGGACTTGGCGTTGACGATTGAGCACAGGGCGACCGCCTGGCCCCGGTGCCGGAGCTTGGCGGCCTGGGCCAAGCCCACCAGCGTCAGGAAGGGCAGCTGCCGCCACTGGGCCACCTGGGACAGGGAGGGAGGCATGGCCGGCGGTTGTTTATTCCTTCTTGAGACCGAAGATGCCGCCTTTGCCCCGGCGGCCCAGCACCGGAGCGCGGCCGTGGCGGCGGTCCCGCCGGGGCTGGTCCGGCCGCTCGCCTTCCGGCCGGCGGCTGGCCAGCACCTGATCCTGGGCCACAGCCGGGCCGCCCGCCGCCTCCGCGGCCAGCTGGCAGAAGGCCACGCAGTCGGGGAAGTAGCTCTTGCGGGCCAGCCTTTTCGGCCAGGCGCCGCTCAGGCGCAGGGAGTCGAAGAAAGGGTAGGTGGCCAGAAGGAGGCTGGCGCGGTCCCGGGTGGCTCGCTTGAATTCCAGGGGGGCCAGGATCCGTTCCACCTCGTCCTGGATACGGGCGGCAAAGGCACCGCTCTTCTGCCGCGGGTCGGTTGGCCAGAGCGTGGCCAGCGTCTGCCGGATCCGGGGCAGGGCCACGAGGCCCAGGATGGTGGCCTCGTCCAGTTCCACCCCCTCCCGCTGCAGCCGATCCACCACCCCCAAGGCAGCGGTCAGGCCCGCCTCCAGCTCGGCATGGCCGGGCAGGATCTCCCCGTAAGCCGGGAAGAGGACACCGAAGAGCCCGGAGCTTACGGCCAGGGCGCCCCAGGTGCGGCTGGCACCACCCCGCAAGTCCTTCGTGACCTCGTCTCGCAGCCGGGAGACCGGACACAAGGCCAGCTTCTCCCCATGGCTCAGGATGGCCGCCCAGGTGACGGGCTCGATGGTGAAGCTGTTGCGAGCGGCGTGGCGGATCGCCCGCAGCATCCGCACCGGGTCCCGGTGGAAGCGCCGGTCCGGATCGCCGATGGCACGGATGATGCCGGCATCCAGGTCCCGGACGCCACCGGTGTAGTCGATGATGCTGAGGTCGTCCAGGGAGTAGAACAGGGCGTTGATGGTCAGATCCCGGCGCCAGGCGTCCTCCTCCGGGGTGCCGAAGGTGTTGTCCGGCCCCAGGGTCGGCTCCTCGCCCCCCAGCTCGAACTCGGCCTGGCTGCGGAAGGTGGAGACCTCGACGATCTTGCCCCCCGGGAAGATGATCTGCACCAGACGGAAGCGGCGGCCGATGATCCGGCTGTTGCGGAAGAGCTTGCGGACCTGGCCGGGCCGGGCGTCGGTGCCGATGTCGAAGTCCTTGGGGGTTTTGCCCAGATACAGATCCCGCACTCCGCCACCCACCAGATAGGCGATGAAGCCGGCATCCTTCAGCCGGTACATCACCTTCAGGGCCTCCCGGTCGATGAAGCGGCGGGAGATGGGATGTTCCGCGCGGGGGATGCGCCGGGGCTCGATGGCCGCGGCCGGCGGGGGAGCGCTGTCGGGGGAAACGGTCATGCGGCGGGGCAGTGTCCGGTGTCCTGGGGCGCCCAGGGAGCGCACGGCTCCTTGTAGAGGGATTCGGCTTCGGAGATGAACTCGTCGAAGACTTGGCGGACGGTAAGGATCTCCTTCATCTTATAGACATTCTCGCCGGTGAAGAAGAGGCCCTCCTGGTAGTCTCCGTCCCGGGCCCGGATGAGGCGATCGCTGATGCAGTAACGGTGGTCGCAGTGCTTGAGGCAGACGTAGCGGCAGTCCTTGGTGGCAACGTCCTCGTTGCGGCTCAGCCGCTGCACGAAGGGGGTGGCCAGGGCCCGGCCCGGCATGCCGACCGGCGAGCGGATGACGACCACGTCCTCGCGCCTGGCCGCCAGGAGCGTCTGCTTGAAGACGTCGGAGACGGCGCACTCTTTGGTGAGGATGAAGCGGGTGGCCACCTGCACCCCGTCCGCACCATACTTGTCCATGAGCTCCGCCATCTCGGCGCCGTTGGTGATGCCGCCAGCCGCGATGAGCGGCACCTTCGTCACCACCCTGCGGATCTCCGGGAAGAGCTCCCGCAAGGCCACGTCGGTGCCGAGATGCCCGCCCGCCTCTTTGGCCTCGACGACGATGGCGGCGGCGCCCATCCGCTCGGCCAGCTGGGCAAAGGCGGGCGAGGAAACGATGGAGACGATGGGCGTGTTGGTCTCCCGGCCGACCTTGAAGATATCCCGGGAGAAGCCGGCTCCGGTGACGATCATGTCGGCACCGGCCTCGATGGACGCGGCCACCAGATTGACGAAGTTCTTCATGGCGAACATGATGTTCACCGCGATGACGCCCTTCGTTTGGCTCTTGGCTTTGCGGATGTCGGCTTTCAGATCCTCCACCGGGATCGAGGAGCCGCCGATGGTGCCGATGCCTCCGCATTCGGCCACCGGCGCGGCCAGCTCGGAGGTGGACACCCGGATGGACATGCCCCCTTGGATGAGGGGCACCGGTGCTGTATATTGGCCGATGGTGAGCGGCGGCAAACGCATGCGTGGCAAGGCTCCAGGGGGGACGTTGGCAACGAGACGGATCCCTGACTATGCCGGCCTTGACCGCCTTTGTCAAGAACATTGCCCGGCCACGCGGGCAGGGGGGGCGACCAGACGGATGCGCATTCAGCCCGGCCGGCTCGGCTTCGACATCGACGGCGTGGTGGCGGACACGGTGGAGGCCTTCATCCGTCTGGCCCGGGAGGATCATGGCCTGGTCGGCATCGAGGCCGACCAGATCACCGATTTCATGGTTGAGGATTGTCTCGACGTGGACCCCGGGATCATCCAGGCCATCTTCCAGCGGATCCTGGATGAGCCCCTGGCGGTGGCGCTCAAGCCCATATCCCAGGCCCGGGAGGTCCTGACCGCCTTGGCCGCCGATGCGCCTTTGACCTTCATCACGGCCCGGGCCGAGGCAGACCCCATTGCCGCCTGGCTGGAGACGGTGCTGGGTCCCGCCGCCTTCCGGCCGGCCCGGCTGGTCGCCACCGGCGACCACGACGCCAAGACCGCCCACATCAAGGATATGGGGCTTACCCATTTCGTCGATGACCGGGCGGAAACCTGCCTCGCTCTGCGGGCCGCCGGTATCCGGCCCCTGGTCTTCGATCAGCCCTGGAACCGGGGGCGCCACGATCTGCCGGTGGTGACCGGCTGGCCGGCCATCCATGCCCTGTGCTATCCTTGAAGCCGGTTGCGCCCTCCAGCGGCGGTGCTTCGGGCGCGGGCGGCCCGGCGCCCTTGGGCCCCCAAGCCCCGTCCCTGGGCGGCTGCCGGCGACCGGCGGTTCGCTTTTCATCCTTGACTGGGCCTGATGCCATTCTCTAAGCTGGAGGCGAGGCCCAGGGCGCGGCCCCCTTTTTCGGAGACTGGACATGGACTGTCCTTGCTGTGGCTGCCAGCTGCCGTTGCGGCATCCGGTGCCTACGGTGGACATCATCATCCAGATGGCCGGCGGCATTGTCCTGGTGGAGCGGCGGCATTCGCCCCTGGGATGGGCCCTGCCGGGCGGGTTTGTGGACTACGGCGAATCCCTGGAAGCGGCCGCGGTCCGGGAGGCCCGGGAGGAGACCGGCCTCGCGATCCGGCTTCTGGGACAGCTGGCCACCTACTCGGATCCGGCCCGGGATGCCAGGCTGCACACCATCTCCACCGTTTTTCTGGCCACAGCCGAAGGCACGCCGAAGGGCGCCGACGATGCCCGGCAGGCCGTAATCTTCCCCCCGGACAGGACGCCGCCCCTGGTCTTCGACCACGGACGGATCGTGAGCGACTACCTCCAGCATATGAGCCAACGTCGTGGCAACAGCCGAGCCTGAGCGGACCAGCATCCTGATCGTCGACGACGACCCCCTCATCCGCGAGCTTCTGGGCACCTTCGTTTCCTCCTTCGGCTTCAATTTCGCCGTGGCCGGAGACGGCGTCGAGGCGGTGCAGAAGATGGCCGAAGAGGAATACGGTATCGTCATCACGGACATCATGATGCCGAACATGGATGGCATGGAGCTTCTGAAGCGCATCCGCGAGGGCCATCCCCATACCGACGTCATTGTCGTCACCGCCTATGGCGGCACCTTCAATTACACGGACGTCATCAAGGCCGGGGCCTCCGATTTCATCTCCAAGCCGTTCAACGTCGACGAGCTGGAGGCCAAGCTCAACCGGGTGCTCCGGGAGCAGCGTCTGCTCCGGGAGCTCAAAAGGCTGTCCATCCGGGACGGGCTTACCGACCTCTACAACCGCCGCTATTTCGACGTCAAGCTCTGGGAGGAGGCCCACCGGGCGCACCGCCAGCAGTACGATCTCTTTCTCGTGCTGGTGGACGTGGACCGGTTCAAAGGCTACAACGACACCTTTGGCCACCTGGCCGGGGACAAAGTGCTCCGGATCATCGGCGAGGTTTTCCTGCAGTCCACCCGGGAGAACGTCGACTGGTCCTTCCGCTACGGCGGGGACGAATTTGCGGCGATCATCACCCAGGCCAACATCCAGCAGCTGCGGGTGATCTGCAGCCGGCTCCTCACCAACTACAACCGCCATCAGCTCCTGCCCACCCACCTCAGCGTCGGGGTGGCCCATTTCGACCGGCGGCGGGAGCATTCCTGGGCCGAAGACATGAGCGATCTCATCAACCGGGCCGACCGTGCCCTCTATCTGGCCAAGAGCCAGGGGGGCAACCGGCTGGTGGTGGATGGCGAGGGCGAGGAGGGCAGTCAAGCGGAGGCCCTGGTGGGCTGAAGGGCGCGCTGGTCGCGGCGGGCGCGGGCGGTCGGGGGCGGCTTTCCCTCCCCAGGCCGCCCGCTGGCTTTTGGGAGCCCTTCTCCTACCAGTGGCTCGGGGAGGACGCCGGGCCGGCGGGTCAAGAAAACGTTGTCATCGCAGGCCCTCTTTGGTATAACGACGCAAACGTTTGCCCGGGTGTATTTTTTTTGAACCTCAACCAGTAGGAAGAGCCAACAGGACCATGGGAATGAATCCGACGGACAGAACCAACGAGCCCTTTGCCGACGACATGGCCGAGGATATGGACAGCTTTGCCGCGATGATCGATGAGGGACCGAAGCCATGTCGGGAAGGCGACGTGGTGCGGGGCATCGTGGTACGGATCGACAAGGACGCCGTCATCGTGGACGTGGGCGACAAGTCGGAGGGGATTATCCCTTTGAACGAGTTCATGGACGAGAAGAACGAGCTGGCGGTCGCTGTCAACCAGGAGTTCGACGTCTATGTGGAGAAGCGGGAAGGAGACGGTGGCCTCCGTCTTTCCCGGCAGAAGGCGGAGGGGATCAAGGTCTGGGAGGAGATCGCCCGCATCCAGGCTGCCGACGGCACCATCAATGGCCGCATCGACCACCGGGTCAAGGGCGGCCTCCAGGTGGACATCGGGGTGCCGGCCTTTCTGCCCTATTCCCAGATTGACCTGCGGCCGGTCAAGGACCTGGACGGCCTCTTGGGGCAGACCTTTGCCTTCAAGATCCTCAAGTTCAACCGCAAGCGCAACAACGTGGTCATCTCCCGCCGGGCGATCCTGGAGGCGGAGCGGGAAACGGCGCGCCAGAAGCTGCGGGAAACCCTGGCCGAGGGAGCCATTCTGCCTGGCACGGTCACCAACATCACCGACTACGGCCTGTTCATTGATCTGGGCGGTCTCGATGGCCTGTGCCACATCACCGATTTGTCCTGGGGCCGGGTGTCCCATCCCTCCAAGCTCTACAAGGTGGGGGATGCGGTGGAGGTCAAGGTCATCAAATACGACCGCGAAACCGAGAAGGTGTCCCTGGGGATCAAGCAGCTCAAGCCGGATCCCTGGAGCATGGTGGCGGATCGGTTCTCGGTGGGGGCACGGGTGAACGGCCGAGTGGTGAGCATCGCCGACTACGGCGCCTTCGTGGAGCTGGAGGAGGGGGTCGAAGGCCTCATCCACGTCTCGGAGATGTCCTGGACCAAGAAGGTTCGACATCCCTCCAAGATCGTCTCGGTGGGTGATACCGTAGAGGTGGTCATCCTCAACGTGGATGTGGAGGCGAAGAGGATCTCTCTCGGCATGAAGCAGCTCCAGCCCAACCCGTGGGATCTGGTGGCCGAGAACTACCCGGTGGGGTCGATCATCGAGGGCAAGATCAAGAATATCACCGACTTCGGCATCTTCATCGGCATCGAGGAAGGGATCGACGGCCTCATCCACGTCTCGGACATCTCCTGGACCCAGCGGGTCAAGCACCCGGGGGAGATCTACTCCAAAGGCCAGACCATCCAGGCGGTGGTGCTCAAGATCGACCGGGAGAACGAGCGGTTCTCCCTGGGGGTCAAGCAGCTGGAGCCGGATCCCTGGGACCGGGTGGCCAGCACCTACCGGGTGGGCAGCCGGGTGGACGGCAAGATCACCAACGTCACCGACTTCGGCGTCTTCGTGGAGCTGGAGAACGGTATCGAGGGCATGGTCCACGTCTCGGAGCTGAGCCGGGAGAAGATCAAGACCCCAGTGGGGCTATACAACGTCGGCGATACCCTGTCGGCGCGGGTGATCAACGTCTCGGCCAAGGACCGTAAGATTGGTCTGTCGGTCAAGGCGCTGGATGACGATTCGCACCAGAGCTCCTACGAGGAGTTTGTGAAGAAGAGCTCCTCTGCCCCCTCCACCATCGGCGATCTCCTCAAGGAGGAGATGGAAAGCCGCGCCGAGGAGAAGTACCAGGGCTAGCTCCAGGCTGCATGCAGTCCGGTGGCCCGGCGCTTTCTCCCCTAGTGGGCATGGGGGAGACTGCCAGCGCCCAGGGCCGCGGCCACCGCTGCCTTCCCGGCAGCAGATCCTGTTCCCGCCGTGGAGTCAACATCCTTCCGGAATCGCCACCCGATCCTCGCCAGTCTGCTGTTGCTGGCGGGGATCGCGGTGCTCGGCATGGTCGGCCTGAGCCTTGTGGTCTCGGGCCTTTTCCATTCCCGTCCCACCCTGGCCACCGTGGATACCGGTATCGGCGTCGTGGAGCTGGACGGCCCGATCCTGTCTTCGGCCGCCGTGGTGGAGGATCTGGTCAGTTTCCGTGACAGCCCCAAGATCAAGGGGATCGTGCTGCGGGTGGACAGTCCCGGCGGCCTGGTGGGGGCCTCCCAGGAGATCCACGCGGAGGTGCAGCGCTGTGCCGCTGCCAAGCCGCTGGTGGTCTCCCTGGGCTCGGTGGCGGCCTCGGGTGGCTACTACGCCGCCCTGGGGGCCACCGAGATCCTGGCCAGCCCAGGCACCATCACCGGCAGTATCGGTGTGATCATGAAGTTCCCCAACCTGGCTGAGCTGTTCGAAAAGATCGGTCTGGCCAACCAGGTGGTGAAGAGCGGCGCCATGAAGGACATCGGCGCCGCAGATCGGCCGCTTTCGGACGAGGAGCGGGCGGTGCTGCAAGGGGTCATCGACTCGGTGCACCGGCAGTTTGTGCTGGCGGTGGTCGAGGGGCGGCGGTTGGCCGAGGAAGAGGTTTGGCCCCTGGCCGACGGCCGGATCTTCTCCGGAGAGCAGGCCCTGGCCCGCGGTCTCATCGACCGTTACGGCACGTTCCGGGACGCGGTGGCCCGGGTAGCGGAGCTGGCCGGCCTGGACAAGGTGCCGGAGCTGGTCTATCCGGAACGGCGGGATTTCTCTTTGCTGGAGCTTGTGGCCGGGCGCCAGGAGGCCAGGGCCTGGCGCCGTGCCCTGGTGGGCGGGGCGGCCATGGCCTACGAGTGGCGGCCGGGCGGGATCTGAGCCCCTGGTTGGGCAAGACAGCCATTATTCCGAGGACCCATGCTCAAGAAAGATCTCGTGGACAAGGTGCTGGCCCGGCGGCCTGGCTACCTGAAGAAGGATGTGGCCGAGGCGGTGGAGATCCTCCTGGCCACCATGGCGGACGCCTTCCAGGACGGCCGGCGGGTGGAGATCCGCGGCTTCGGCTCCTTCTCGGTACGGCAGCGCAAGGCCCGCCGCACCGAGAACCCGAAGACCGGCAAGGTGATGGCGATCCCGGCCCGCCGCAACCTCCACTTCACGATGGGCAAGTCGGTGAAGGAGGACCTGGTCGAGGACGACGACGTCTGACCGCTCTCATAGCCGGAAGGCGGTCAGATCCCCCTTGCCCTCCCGGAGCACCTCCACCTGGTCGTCGATGAGGGAGATCACCGAGGAGGGATCCGGATAGACGGGGCCGCCGTCGATGACCGCGTCCACCAGCTTCCCCAGGCGCTCCTCCACCTGGTAAGCCTCCACCAGCGGAGGCTCCTCGCCGATTTTGGTGGCGCTGGTGGTGACGATGGGGCCGCCGAAGGCGGCCAGCAGGTCGAGGCAGATCCGGTTGTCCGGTACCCGCACCCCCACGGTCTTCTGTTTGGTGACCATGATCTTGGGCACGATCCGGGTGCCCTGGAGGACAAAGGTATAGGGCCCGGGCAGGTGCTTCTTCATGATCCGGAAGGCAGCGTTGCCCACCACCGCGTACTGGCTGATGTCCTTGAGATCACTGCACATGAAGCTGAAGGGCTGGTCCTTGGCCCGGCGCTTGATCTGAAAGACCCGCTCCACCGCCCGTTTGTTGAAGATGTCGCAGCCGATGCCGTAGACCGTGTCGGTGGGGTAGCAGATCACCCTGCCGTCCCGGAGCAGCTGGGCCATCTTCCGGATCTGGTGCGGCTGGGGGTTGTCGGGATTGATGCTGACCAGCATGACCTCTCCGGGCACTGGGGGACAGGGTGGCGCGGACCGCAGGGCTCGCCCATTCTAATGCATCGCCATGACCCCTTCAACTCGAAACGCCTCGTCCCTGGCGGCGGCGGTGGATGTGGGCGCCAACAGCATCCGCCTCCTGGTGGCTGGCTTTGCCGGCGGCCAGCTGCGGGTTGCGGCCAAGAAGCGCTACACCCCGCGGCTGGGCCGTGGGGTTGCCGCAACCGGCGTCTTGGCCCCCGAGGCCATGACCGAGGCCCTGGCAGTTCTGGACCGGTGCCGAGCCACCCTGGATGGTCTGGGGGTGGAGCGGGTGCGGGCCTGCGGCACGTCGGCTTTGCGGGCGGCGGCCAACCGGGACCGGTTTCTCCAGGCGGCCGCCGGCCGTGGCTGGCCGGTGGAGGTGGTGAGCGGCGAGGAGGAGGCGGCTTTGGCCTTGGCGGGCGCCCTGGTCGGCCTGCCGAGCCTGGCGGACTTGCCGGTTCTGGTGGTGGATGTGGGCGGTGGCTCCACGGAGCTGGCCTTCCGCCCGCATGCCGGCGGCGGTGGGCAGCCCGTCAGCCTGAGCCTGCCTCTGGGCGCCCTTTCTCTCACCGAGGCCTTTGCTGATCCGTCGGCGCCGGGCGGTCTGGACGGGGCGCGGATGAACCGCCACCTGCACAGCCAGCTGTCCCCACTGATGGCGCAGGTCCTGACGGCTGGCCAGCCGGCCGCCCTGGTGGCGACCGGCGGCACGGCCTGCGCCCTTGCTGCCCTGGATCGGAACCTGCTATATTATGACGGCCGTGCCATCCAGGGCCACGCGCTGAGCCGCGAGGCTTTGGACCGTTTGACCACACGCCTGGCCGCCCTGGTCGTGGACGATCGTCTCGCCCTGCCGGGCCTGGCGGCCCGCCAGGGCGATATCCTTTTGGCCGGCACCGCCATCTTGCAGGATCTTCTGGCCCTCGTGGGGCTTTCCGCCCTCCTGGTGAGCGATAGCGGTTTTCTGGAGGGCATCCTCCTGAGCTGCCTGGGGGCCGGGTCCGAGCCCTGATACCGGACCGCTGCCGGGCAGCCGGGAGCCTCGGCCCCTCTTTCCTCCTTCACAGCAAGGGGTTCTTTCATGCCGCATCAGGACATCGAAGAGGCTTACACCTTTGACGATCTCCTCCTCCTGCCCATGGCCTCGGAGGTGCTCCCCGCCGAGGTGGATCTGACCACCCGCTTCACCCGCACCCTCCAGCTCAACACCCCCCTGGTCGCCGCGGCCATGGATACGGTCACCGAGCATCGGACCGCCATCACCATGGCCCGGGAGGGGGGGATCGGCGTCATCCACAAGAACATGTCCGAGGAGGCTCAGGCCCGGGAGGTGGAGCGGGTCAAGAAGTCCGAGTCGGGAATGATCGTCGACCCGGTGACGGTGGAGGCGGACCAGCGTGTGGCCGATGT